>CAYXDZ010000185.1:0-6779 GCA_964463815.1 uncultured Verrucomicrobiota bacterium
CGTGGTATCTCAATGTGCCGTTGTTCACCTGGCTGTGGTTGCGCGGCAAGTGTGCCAACTGCCAGGCGCCGATTTCGGTGCGCTACTTCATCATCGAACTGCTTACCGGCCTGTTCTTCCTGCTCGCCTGGCTGCGGTTCGGCGAGGAGTCCGCCCTGCTCGCGCTGGTTTACTGCCTGGTGCTGGCGGGCTTCATCGTCGGCACCGCGACGGATTTCGAGCACCTCATCATTCCCGACGAAGTAACCAAAGGCGGCATGGTCGCCGGGGTGCTTTGCTCGTTCCTGGTGCCCCAACTGCACGCGACGGACTCGATGGTGGAGGCGCTGACCGCCAGCTTCCTCGGGCTCGCGGTGGGGGGCGGCCTGTTGTGGGCGATTCTCTACGCCGGCAAGCTCGCGTTCGGCCGGCAGAAAATCAACATCCCCACGGGCAGCCGGATCATTTTTGGCGAGGATGGCCTGCACCTACCCGATCGCACGATTCCTTACGAAGATATTTTTTACCGCGAATCGGACACCATCCACCTGCACACGGCTCGGCTGGAATTGCCGGATCGTTGCTACCGGGACGCGAACATCGAAGTGAGCCTCCTGCGGCACGTGCTCAAGATCAACGACGAGGCGCTCAATCCCGAGGAAGTTCCCTACATGGCGCTCGAAGCCGACTCGATTGATCTGCCGCGGGAAGCGATGGGTCTGGGCGACGTGAAACTGATGGCCGCCATCGGTGCCTTCACGGGCTGGGAAGGCGTGCTGTTCACGCTCACGCTCAGCTCCATGCTCGGCGCCGTGGTCGGACTGGCCCTGAAACTCCAGCGCCTGGCGTATGTGCCCTATATCGCGGCGGCGGCGACCATCTGGATCTTCTTCGGCCGGGATCTGCTGCACGCGTGGCTGGGGCAGTAGCCACTTTTTCACCCGCACTGTGCCTTGTGTCGCAGTGCATGATCGACGAGCACCAGCGCGGTCATCGCCTCGACCATCGGCACGGCGCGGGGAAGCACGCAAGGATCGTGACGACCCCGTCCCTTCAACGTGGTGTTCTTCAAGTCATTGTCCACCGTGTCCTGCTCGTGCATCACGGTGGCAACCGGCTTGAACGCGCTGCGGAAATAAATCGTTTCGCCATTGCTGATGCCGCCCTGCACGCCGGCCGAACGGTTGGTCAGCGTGCGCACCCGGCCGCGCACGTTGCGGAAGGCGTCGTTGTGCTCCCGGCCGGTGAGATAGATTGCGTCGAAGCCGGAGCCGATGTCGAAACCCTTGCAGGCCGGCAGGCTCAACATCGCCTTGCCGAGATCGGCTTCGAGCCGGTCGAACACCGGTTCACCCCAGCCGGGCGGCACGCCGCGCGCCACGCCCTGCACGATGCCGCCCACGCTGTCGCCCGCTTTCCGCATGCGCTCGATGAGCTTGATCATCCGGGCGGCAATCGCGTCGTCGGGACAACGCACGATGTTCGATTCGATTTGCGCGAGCGTGACTTTCTCGACATCGACTTCGGCGGAAATTTTTTGCACCTGCTTCACGAAGGCCAGGACCTCGACGCCGAACTGCTGTTTCAAAATTTTCTTCGCCACCGCCCCCGCGGCGACCCGGCCAATGGTTTCGCGCGCGCTGGAACGTCCCCCGCCCTGCCAGTTGCGGAAGCCAAACTTGGCGAAGTAGGTGTAGTCCGCGTGCGACGGCCGGAACTTATCCGCCATCTCGGAATACGCCTCGGGCCGCGCGTCGGTGTTCCTCACCCACATCATGATCGGCGTGCCGAGCGTGCGGCCCTCGAAGGTGCCGGAGAGGATTTCCACCGTGTCCGCCTCCTTGCGCGGGGTGACGATCTTCGACTGGCCCGGCCGGCGACGGTCGAGATCGGGCTGGATGTCCGCCTCGGTCAATTCGAGCCGGGGCGGGCAGCCATCAATCACCACGCCCACCCCGCCGCCGTGAGATTCGCCCCAGGTGGTGATGCGGAATAGCTGCCCAAACGTGTTCGCCATGCGTGCAGCGTGCGGGAAAACCGCAGGCAGGTCAATCGGGCCAGCGTGCAGGCTTGCCCTAACTCTTGGGCGACAAGGCGACTAAGTCAGTGCTCCTAATGTCGGGCTCTAAAGCCAACCGAGGTGACCGCCACCGGTGAAGCGCTTTGACTCGACGCCCAGGCAACCTTACGCTGAACCCATGACTGGCTTGGGAATCCTTCGTCTCCTGATTGTCGCGGCGTTCATCCCGGCCGGTTCGGTGCCTGCCGCCGAAACTTTCCGCGTGGCGAGCTACAACTTGCAGAACTACTTCCTCACGCCCGGCAACCGGCCGGTCAAATCGCCGGAGTCGGTGGCGAAAATCCACGAGAACATTCTTGCACTGAGGCCGGACATTCTCGCCGTGCAGGAGATGAGCGGTGAAGGATTGCCGCACCTTCAAGCCGCGCTCAAAGCCGCCGGACTGGACCTCCCCCACGCTGACCTCATCACCGGTGGCGACACCAACATCCACGTCGCAGTGCTGAGCCGCTTTCCCATCGTGGCGCGGCGCTCGCACACCAACGACAGCTACCTGCTCCAAGGGCGTCGGTTTCGAGTGGGACGCGGTTTCAACGAGGTGGACATCCAGGTCAACGACCGTTACCGCGTGACCGTGTTGAACGCGCACCTGAAATCCAAGCGCCCGGTGCCACAGGCTGACCAGGCGGAGATGCGGCTCCAGGAAGCCACCATTTTGCGTGAGAAAATCGACGCACGCTTCCGGGCCGATCCCAACGTCAACCTCGTGCTGCTCGGCGACTTGAATGACACGAAAGACGCCCCACCCATCCGGATGTTGCGCGGTCGGGGCAGGACGGCGCTGACCGACACCCGGCCCGCCGAGCAGAACGGCGACAACGTGCCGCCCGAACGCTCCGGTTACGATCCACGCAACATCACCTGGACCTACCATTACGGCGTGGAGGACACCTACAGCCGGGTTGATTACATCATGATCAGCGGCGGCCTCGCGAAGGAGTGGGTCAAGGAAGAGACTTACGTGCTGGCCGTGCCGAACTGGGGTCTGGCCTCGGATCACCGCCCGGTCGTGGCGACGTTCCGCGCCGTGGATTGAGGTTCACCGACAGGGCGAGGCACCGGCCGAGCCGAGCGGCTGACGATCCCATTGCCGGGCCGGGCGATTCCCGGCAAGCTCCGCCGCACGCAATGCCGCGCCCAGCAAACAACGCCCAAGTCCGCCTCCGGTTGATCATCGCCTATGACGGCACGAATTACGCCGGTTGGCAGGTGCAAAAAATTGGGCTGGGCGTGCAGCAACGGATCGAGGAGGCGCTGGCCAAAATCTTTCCCTCGGCCGGCCGCGTTCACGGCTCGAGCCGCACCGACACGGGCGTCCACGCGTTTGGCATGGTGGCACATCTGGACATTCCCGCCGCCGAGTTCAACCTGCCCGCTCGCAAGCTCGTGCTCGCCCTCAACGCCCACCTGCCGCCGGACATTCGCGTCATGACGGCCGCCCGGGTGCGGGGCGAGTTTCACGCGCGCTTTGACGCCACCGGCAAGCAGTACCGCTACTTCATCTGGAATCACCCGGCCATGAATCCGTTGTTGGAAAAGCGCGCGTGGCACGTGAAGCGCAAGCTGGATGTCGCGGCCATGCGGGCGGCCGCCGCCCACTTCCCCGGACGACGCGACTTCAAATCCTTCGCCGCCAACCGCGACTACCAGATGGAAGACACCGTGCGGACGCTCACGCGTTGCGAAGTGCGCAGGAGCGGTTCCCTGATCACGATCGTCATCGAGGGCGACGGCTTTCTTTACAAGATGTGTCGGGGTATCGTCGGCACGCTGGTGCAGGTCGGCGAGGGCAAGCACCCGCCGGCGGATGTGAAACGCATGCTGGCGGGCAGGGATCGCAGTATTGCTGGCATGACGGCCCCGGCCTGCGGCCTGGTGCTGTGGAAGGTGTTTTATCGCGGGAAAAAGCCGCGGCCCGCCACGCGAAGTCACCGCGCGCCGGACAAGGTTGCCGCAAGTTGATCTCCGTCCATGAACATCGTCCTCGTCGAACCGGAAATACCGCCCAACACCGGCAATGTCGCCCGGCTCTGCGCCGCGACCAACACCCGGCTACACCTGATCGAGCCATTCGGGTTTCAACTTGATGACAAGCAGCTCAAGCGCGCAGGGATGGATTACTGGCAGCAGGTCGCCTGGCGGCGTTGGGCGAACTGGCCGGCGTTTCAGGCGTCCCTGCCGCCCGGCACGAGGATTTGGTTCGTTGAGTCGGGCGGACCGCGGCGTTACGACGAGGCGGTGTTTGGCCAGGAGGATTACCTGGTCTTCGGCCGCGAAACATTGGGCCTGCCGCATTCCTTGCTGGAGCAGCATCGGGACACCTGGTTGCGCATCCCGATGTTCAACCCCGCCGCGCGTTCGTTGAATTTGTCGAACTGCGTGGCGCTCGTGTTGTTTGAAGCCCTCCGGCAACAGGGCTTTGCCGGAGCCACCGGTTAATTCGCGGGCAGCGCGTCCAGCTCGATCTCCGTCACGCGCAACAGGGAAATGACCCGCGAAACCGACTCGGCCGTGAGCAGCCCCTGACGCACCTTCGGATTCCGCAACAAGCGGGACAACCGGGCGAGCGTGCGCAGGTGCGCGGTCACGTTGGGTGCGACCACGAGGAAGAACAAGCGCACGAGTGATCCATCCACGCAGCCAAACGGCACGCCCTCGGGCTTGCGGCCGAAGACGATCACCGGTTCATCGACCAAACCGACGAGCGCGTTGCGCGCATGCGGAATCGCGATGCCTTCACCGACGCCGGTGCTGCACAACTCCTCCCGTTCTTTCAGCGCGTCCAGCAGCCGGGCCTGATCCGCCGGCCGGTTCTTGATGGCCGGAATGTGCTCGATCAATTCCTGGAGAATGTCGTCCCGGCGCTGGCCGCGCAGGGCGAGCACGACTCCGCCCGCTTCGATGAAGTCGCCAATGTGCAGTACTTTTCCCGGGTCCGCTTGCATGGCGCGAAACCCTAGCGACCCCCTCCCTCATCGCAAGCCATTCCTGAACGCCAGCCATTCGACAACACCCTTTACGGAACGCCCGGTGGCGGGTATCTCCAGTCCATGCCGATCTACGAATACGAACTGTGCGAGGGCAACTGCGTCGCGTGCGGCGGGCAGTTCACGCTGCGCCGGCCGTTGAGCGCGCCCGAGTTGAAGCAGTGCCCGGCCTGCAAGAAACCGGTTCGGAAGATCATCTCCTCCTTCAGCTCGCCCGTGAAGCTGAAGCCGCTCTCGATCACCGACGCGAAGAAGGCCGGGTTCACCGTGCTCAAGCGCGTGAACAAGGGCGAATACGAGCGGCAATGATTCCCGCGTGAGGAATTGCCGTCCGGCGGGTCGAATCAAGCGCAAGCACACGGCCGGCAAACTCGGAAAACGGTCCAGTTTTCAGCCAAGTTTTCCCTCGCCAATCCGGGTGGATTAGGCCAGCTTGCCAGCATTATGAGTGGATTGGAGAAAATTGAGCAAACCCTCGAACGCACCGCCCGGCGGCGGCGTCTGGAGCGCGGCTTGCACGGCCTCTGGCGCGGCATCTTCTGGGGCGCGGTCGTCTTCCTCGGCACGCTGGCCGTTTACAAGCTGCAACCCATCCCCGTCGCGAGCCTCGCCGTGGCCGGCATTCTCAGCGGGCTCATCATGTTCGGCGGTTTTGTCGCCGGGTGGTGGCGCAAGCCGTCCCACCGCGAAACCGCCCAATGGATCGTCGAGCGCAGACAGCTCAAGGAACGCCTCTCGACCGCGCTCGAAGTGGGTTCCGACCAATAGCCCGGCCGCTGGGGCGAACTCGTTTTGCAGGATGCGGTGCGCCATGCCGATTCGCTCAATCCCCGCGAATTGCTGCCCTTTCACCTGACGCGCCTGGCCCGCTGGTCGGTGCTGGTGCTGGTGCTGGCCGCCGGGCTCGGTTTCGTGCCGGAGTACCGTTCCAAGACCTACCTCGAGGCGAAGAATGACGAGGCGATCATCAAGGAAACCGGGCGGGTGCTCGCGGAGCTGACCAGGCGAACGCTCGAGCAAAAGCCGCCGGTCATGGAGCCCACGGAGAAGGCCTTGCAAGCGGTCAATGAAACCGGCCTCGAACTTTCCAAGGCCAGTCTCAAGCGCGACGACGCCTTGCAGGAGCTCGCCAACGTGGCGGACAAGCTTTCCGAGCAGATGAAGGAAATGGCGAAGAACCCCGCCCTCCGCAAGATGGATCAGGCCCTGCGCAAACAGGATTCCAGCTCGGCCGCCGCCGCCAGCACGCCCGGCGAAATGCAGAAGAAGCTCGATGAATTGCAGAAAGCGCTCGGTGAGACCGCCCAGCAGCAGGAGGCTCTGGAGAAAATGCAGTCCGAGCTCGCGGCAATGCAACAGAAGGCCGCCCAAATGTCCAACGAACCGGGCGGCCTGTCCGAGGAAGCCAAACAGGAAATGGCGCGTCAGCTCGCCGAGATGTCGCAACAAGCCCAGCAGATGGGCATGAACCTCCCCGGTCTCGAGGCCGCGATGGAGGCGTTGATGGCCAACCAGACGGACTTCTTCCTGAAAGACCTCGAACTCGCGCTGAACGATCTGGAAAAGATGCAGCAGATGGCCGAGGCGATGCAGCAGTTGCAGCAGGAGCTGGCCAAGCTCGGCAAAGATCTCGCCGAGCAGTTGCAGTTCGGCCAGGCCAACGCCGCCGTCGATTCGCTCAAGAAGATGATGGAGCAGTTGCAGCAGTCCGGCCTGAGCGAGGAACAGATGGC
>CAYXDZ010000186.1:0-6750 GCA_964463815.1 uncultured Verrucomicrobiota bacterium
GCAGTTTGGTGAACCTGTTGAAGTCCGGGCGCGCCGGCCGGGTTGAACCGGAACGTCACGCGCCCGGCGGCTGACACGACGTTTTGAGCGGGTGGGAAACGAGTGTGGCCGCCGGCCTTCGTTGCGCGCACTCCCTGACAGAATGAAGCTAAAGCCGAATTCAGACCGGTGGCGGCGGCGTGCCTTGCTGAGATCAATCGGCGGTGGACTGCTTTCCGGCGTCGTGGGCCTGGGTGCCGCCGAAACGGTGCCCGCTCCCGCGCTGCCAGACCTCCGCCAGTTGAGTTTCGAGGAGTTGCTCAACCTGGAGGTGTCCGTGGCCTCGCGGAGCGAGCAACGGCTGACCGACACGGCGGCCGCGGTATCGGTGCTCACCGGTGATGACATCCGGCGGTCGGGCGTCACGCATCTCGCCGAAGCCCTGCGCCTCGTGCCGGGCGTGCAAGTGGCGCGGCTTAGTGGTCACAAGTGGGCCATCAGCATCCGCGGGTTCAACGGGGTCTTCGCCAACAAGCTGCTGGTCCTGGTGGACGGTCGCAGTGTGTACACCCCGCTTTTCTCGGGCACGCTCTGGGAATATCAGGATGTCGTACTGGAAAGCATTGACCGGGTGGAGGTCGTGCGTGGGCCGGGGGCGAGCGTGTGGGGCGCGAACGCCGTCAATGGGGTCATCAACATCATCACCAAGTCCGCCCGGGATTCCCATGGCAGCCAAGTGAGCGTCGGCGGCGGAACCATCGATCGTTTCACCGCCTCGGCCAGTCACGGTTCACCGTTTAGCGAGGAGGCATCGATCCGGATCGATGCCGGCTTTCGGCACCGGGGTGAGATGGAAGAGGTCAACACAGGTGATGAATTTGGAGAACTCTGGTCGAGCACCGGCCGTTTCCGCGTCGACTGGGAACCGGCCGATACAACCAGTTTTACGCTCCTGGGTGGCGGCCAGTACGGTGAGTTTGACGAGCGCACGGAGATGTTCAACGCCGGCACTTTCAGCTTCGTCCCCACGGACTTCACCGTCGAGGGGGCCACGGGCCATCTGCTGGGCCGCTGGACCCGCACCCTGGATGAGCGCTCCGAGCTCGAGGTGCAGAGTTACGTCGAGATTTCCGAAATCGATGCGTCGTGGATCCGCAATCAACGGTTGAACTACGATGTGCAACTGAACCACCGCTGGCAGCCGGGCGAAAGTTTCGATGTCAACTGGGGGCTGGGCTACCGGCTGAATGCCGATCGCATCACGACGGGCGGCGACACGATCTTCTTCCCGGACGAGGAGCGCACCGACCAGCTCTTCAGCGGCTATCTGCAGAGTGTCGTGCAGCTCGTTCCCGAAGTGCTGTCCGTGACCGCCGGTGTCCGGCTGGAGCACAACGACTACACCGGTTTTGAAGTGCAGCCCACGCTCCGCGGACTTTGGAAGCCCGTCGAAAACCAGTCGTTCTGGGCCTCGGTGTCGCGGGCGGTGCGCACGCCGTCGCGGGCGGAAAGCGACAGCACCATCAACCTGAGTCTGCGCGACCCGGGCGTGGTGCATCCGCTGCTGCCCGCGCTGGTCACTTACTCGGGGTCATCCAGTTTCGAATCCGAAGAGCTGTGGGCCTTCGAACTCGGATATCGCTGGCAGGCGAGCGAGCGGCTGCATCTGGACGCCGCCACGTTCTACAATGTTTACGAAAACCTGCGCGGCAATGAGATGGGCACGCCGTTTCCCAATGACCCGCTGAATCCTTCTTATGTCATCGTTCCGCTCACGGCCATCAATGACACGCAGGGCACTGGTTGGGGCGGCGAACTGAGCGCCGTCTGGCAGGCCCGGGAGCACTGGCGTCTGCGCCTCGGCTACAGCTATCTCAACCTTGATTTCTCCGGCTCGGACGCCAACGACTTGGCGGGCTGGTCCCCCCGAAATCAGTTGTTTCTCCAATCCCTCGTGCAGTTGACGGAGGCGCTCGAACTGGATGCCACCCTGCGCTGGGTCGATGAACTCACCGGGCCCGCGGTGCCCGCCTACGTCACGGCGGATGTTCGGCTGGGCTGGCGGCCGAACGACCATTTGGAACTCTCCATTGTTGGCCAGAACTTGTTCGACAGTCCGCACCAGGAATTTGAATCGCAGGCGATTCGCTACCGGGCGGCGCTCATCAGCCGGTCGGTTTTCGCCAAGCTAACCTGGACTTTCTGAGTGACGCCATATTCCCACATGAACGGGTGGTTGCGCGGCCGCGGGTGGCTGCTGCTCGTGCTGCTCCTCCTGGGTGTGAATGGCTCCCGACTGCTGGCGCAAACCAGTTCGGTGGTCGCCCTCAAACCCGAGGAGGTGAAAGCGCTCTTTCTCCTTCAGTTCGCGGAATTGACCACCTGGCCGGCGGAGGATCCGGCCCCACCCGGCGGCAGGTTGCTCATCGGTTTTGTCCAGGCGTCCGACATGTTCGAGGCGACGGCCCGGTTGCTGAAGGGCGGGTCCGAGGAACGGCTGGAGCTGCGCGTGATCACCTCCCTCGGGGAGGCCGGAAAGTGTCGGATCATCTACTTCGGCGACACCGCCGGCACCGCCGGGGAGTTGCTGCGCGGGCTTCAAGGCAAGCCGGTTCTCACCGTTGGCGAGGAAGTGGCCTTCGTGCGGACCAACGGGATCGTGGGCTTCACGCTCGTCCAGTCCAGGGCGGCGACCGTCACGCGCTACTTCGTGAACGTGCCGGCCATGGACGCCGCCGGCGTGCGGCTCGATAGCAAGGTCATTGGGCGGGCGCTCGAATGGCGAAAGGAACCGCCATGATCACGCGCTTCCTCACCCATGCCTCGATCGAAGGGAAGCTGCGCTTCATCATCCTGCTCACGGCGGCGGCCGCCCTCCTGGTGTCCGTGCTGGCGGCGGGTTTGATCGATTACCGCAACATGCGCCGGCAGAAGCCCCGCGAGCTGGAGATGCTTGCCGGCATGATCGCGAAAAACGCCCCGTATCACCTGACGATGGGCTCCCTGCAGGATGGTTACGCCGATGACGCCCGCGAGGAGTTGTTGCAGCCCCTGAAGCTGAACCCCGAAATCATGGCCGCGGCGCTCTATCGCAAGGACGGCAGCTTGTACATCAGCTACACGCGCCGCGACTTGCCGGATCATCCGGTGCCCCTGCGGGCCGCCCTGCCGGGTCATCGCTTCCGCGCGGGCGGACTGGAGCTTTGCCGGGTCGTGACGCGGAGCGGCCACGACGAGCTTGAACCGGTGGCCGGCGGCACCCTTGGTTATCTTTATCTGGAGTCCGATTTGAGTGAGATGGATGCCCGCTTGCGGCAGATTGCCTACGGTGGCCTCACCATTCTGATCGTGGCGTTCGGCGTGGCCTGGCTGATCGCCAGCCGGTTGCAGCGGGTCGTGGCGGCGCCCATTCTGGAACTGGCATCGGCGGCGACGCGGGTGGCCGAGGACCGCGATTACGCGGTGCGGGTGCGCTACGAGGGGCGCGACGAACTGGGCCGGTTGTATGCGGGCTTCAACGAGATGCTCGCCCAGATTCAGTCGCGGAACGACGAACTGCTGCTGGCGCAGCGGGACCTCGAGAAGCGGGTGCTGGAACGCACGCACGAACTGGAGCAGGAGATCGGCGAACGCCGCGCCACGGAGGACCGCCTCCGCGAGTCGGAATCCCTCTACCAATCACTGGTCAACAACCAGCCGGTGAACATTTACCGCAAGGACGCCCAGGGCCGGTTCACGTTTGCCAACGCTTTCTTCTGCAAGACCTGCGAATGCGGATTGGAGGATGTGATCCATCACACGGACGACGCGGTCATGCCCCCGGAACTCGCGGTCAAAAATCAGGTGGAAGACATGCGGGTCGTCGGCACCGGGCGCAGTGTCGAAACGGAGCTTTCGTACCGCGGCAAGCGCGGCCGGCTCGTCCATTTTCGCTCGATCAAGACGCCGCTGTTCAATTTGTACGGTGACGTGATCGGCATGCAGGGCATCTTCTGGGACATCACGCCGCAGAAGGAGGCCGAGAAGGAGATGACCATCGCCAAGCAGGTGGCGGAGTCGTATAACCGCGAGCTGGCATCGGCCAACGATCAATTGGAGGAAGCAGTCGCGAAGTCCCGCCAGATGGCGGTCGCCGCCGAGGCCGCGAACCAGGCCAAGAGCGAGTTCCTGGCAAACATGAGCCACGAGATCCGCACGCCGATGAACGGCGTCATCGGTTTCACCAACCTCCTGCTCGACACCCCGCTGTCCGAGGAGCAGATCGATTACGTCAAAACGGTCAAGGCCAGCGCCGAGTCCCTGCTGACCATCATCAACGACATCCTGGACTTCTCCAAGATCGAGGCGGGGCGGTTGAACCTGGAACACATCGAGTTCGAGATTCGCGAAGTCATCGACCTGACCATCGATCTGATGGCCGAGCGCGCCCACGAGAAGCACCTCGAGCTGGGGGCGTTGGTTCCGCAAAATGTGCCTTATGTGCTGCGGGGTGATCCGCACCGCCTGCGTCAGGTCCTGATCAATCTGCTGGGCAACGCGCTCAAGTTCACCGACGAGGGCGAAGTGTTTTTGCAAGTCACCCTGGTGGAAGCCGGGGAGCGGCACATCGAATTGCGCTTTGAAATCCGCGACACCGGGATCGGGATTTCGGAGGAGGCACAACGCCGGTTGTTCCAAGCCTTCAACCAGGCCGACAGCAGCACCACCCGGCGCTTTGGGGGCACGGGACTGGGCCTGGCTATCAGCCGGAAACTGGTGGCGGCGATGCATGGCGACATCGGCGTCATCAGTCGCGAAGGCGCGGGTTCGACTTTCTGGTTCACGATCAAACTCGAAGCGGTGCCGGCATCCGATCAGGCCGGGGTGATTCTGCCGGGCGAACTCGCCGGGCGGCATCTGCTCATCGTCGATGACAACGAGACCAACCGTCGCATTCTGGAACATCACGCGACGGCCTGGCACATGAGCTTCACCAGCGTCGCCAGCGCGGAGGAGGCCCTGGTGCTGCTGGACTCCGCCGCACCGAGGCCGTCCCCCGTGGATGTTGCCATTCTCGACATGCTCATGCCCGGCTTGGACGGGCTGGCCCTCGCCCGGAAGCTGAAGAGCGGTGCCACGACCGCCCCCATCAAGCTGGTGTTGCTCACCTCGGTTGGTGATCGCATGAGTGGCGCTCAATTGCAGGCCAACGGGCTGGAGGCCTGCCTCATCAAGCCCGTGCGCGCGCGCGAATTGCATGCCTGCCTGACCCGCGTGCTCGGTTCCGTGCTGCCGGCTTCTTCATCACTGGCGAAACCGGCGGCCAAACCAGTGGTGCCTTCATTGCCCGCGCCGGCTCCCATCCCGCCGGCCGGTGCCGCGCGCATTCTGGTGGCCGAGGACAACGTGGTGAATCAAAAGCTCGCCCTCAATCTGTTGCGCAAGCTCGGTTACGCCGCCGACGTCGTGGAAAATGGCCGGGCGGCCATCGAAGCCCATGAACGCGCCGCCTATGATGTGATCTTGATGGATTGCCAGATGCCGGTGATGGATGGCTACAAGGCTGCCGGCGAGTTGCGCCACGCTCCCGACCGGTCGCGCCTCCGCATCGTCGCCATGACCGCCAATGCGATGGAAGGCGACCGCGAGAAGTGCCTCGCCGCCGGCATGGACGATTATCTCAGCAAACCGGTGCGGATGGAGGAGCTCAAGCGCGTGCTGGAAGAGTATTTGCCAAAGGACAGGCCAGGAGGGAATTCCCCCACTTCGATCAATGCCGGGTGATCAGGCGGTGTCCCGCCCCGGCACATCCGGAGCGACGGTCACGTCCGCTTTTTTGCAACAGGATCATTCCGGCAAGGCCGTTGAGGCTGCCGCCGAACCGGAGATGGACCGACGATGCGCAGCCTTTTGGCAGTCCGGTCCCCAACCTTTCATGGCGTGCCGTGCTGGCGAACGCGGGTTCGCTCACCTTTCCCCGAAAAAAATCCGAGCCGGCTCGCGGCGGTTACAGTTTGAACGGACTGCCGGCCCTTAACGATTCAACCTACTTGATCGCCGCGAAGACGCGTTGCACATCGTCGTGATCGTCCAGTTCGTTTAGAAAGGCGATGACCTCGTCCCGCTCCGCCGCGCCCAGTTCATTGAACTGTTTGGCCAGGTAACGCATCTCGGAGGCGGTTACATTCCAGCCCATCGCCTTGAGCGACTTCGACACCGGGTCCAGCTCCTTGACGCCGGTGATGAAGGTGGCCCCGAGGTGGCCTTCGGGAATCTCCGCCTTGTCGAGCGGCTCGATCTCCTGCGCGCCCGCCTCAATCGCGTCCGCCTCTGCATCGCGCCCGGCATCCGGGTGGGAAGCCTCCACCACGCCGACGTGATTGAAGAAAAACCCGACGCTGCCCGGCTGGCCGAGCGAACCGGCCTTGAAGAGATTGCGAATCTCCGGTGCGGTGCGGTTGCGATTGTCCGTGAGACACTCGACGACGACCGGCACCTTGTGCGGCGCAAAACCCTCGAAGGTGATGGCCTCCAGCTCGACGCCATCGGAGCCGTCACCGGCGGCTTTCTTGAGCGCGCGGTCGATGGTGTCGCGGGTGACGGAGGCCTTGCGCGCCTTCTCCAAAGCGGCGGCCAGGCGGGGGTTAAACTCCGGATCGGCGCCGCCCATTTTGGCGGCGATCAAGATTTCGCGGACCAGCTTGCCGATCAGCTTGCCCTTTTTGTTGGCCTCGATTTCGCGGCCCTTCTGTTTCCATTGTGCGCCCATAGAGTGCCGCGAGTGTGGCGAAG
>CAYXDZ010000187.1:0-6734 GCA_964463815.1 uncultured Verrucomicrobiota bacterium
ACACCGCCCTTTCACGGCGGTAACCGGGGTTCGAATCCCCGTAGGGTCGCCAATTCTTTCATCTCGCTCTTCAACAAGATGTTGCTGGGTTTTCGTGTCGGCTTTCACTGCTCAGTGAGCGTCCCCGTAAGAATTCCGACGTCCATGGTGGATGCTGGACGAGCATTTTGAGTTCTCCAACGAGGACACCAACCGATGAGTGACGCTTCGGCGGCGAAGGCACCGGCGACCAGGCGTTCAACGGCTTATGCTCGTTCGTCGAGGACTTTCGCCGCGATTTCATGAACGTGAACTAGCCGCGCACCGCCCGCTTCCGCAACGGCTGGGCGAAATTGGTGGACGGCCATTGGGGCGTGCCGCTCCCACACACGGCGGTATCGCGCCCGGCCGGGTCCAACTGCGATTGCCGATCGGCGGCCGACCGGGCTTTGCTTTTGAAGGTTACTTCGAATTTGCGGCGCCTCTTGCCAGGGGTTTCTCTCAGGGCTTCATCGTTCATTCTTTGCCCCATTCCCCGTCCGTCAGTTCGAAGCACCCCTACTGCTGTGTCCGAGTTCATGGCAGTGCCTGCGGAGGAAGCCTTGATGGCAGAATGACTGACCATGACTTGCGCGAACTTGCGCCCGTGCATTTGTTCGCTAACATCCCCTCCATGACCCCGCTCAGCCGCCGCCAGATGCTTTCCACTTCCGTCGCCGCCGTGGCCGTGGCGATGACCCAGCGCCCGCTGTCCGTGTTCGGCTTTGACGCACCGTCGGCCGACGAGGAACTGGTCAAGTTCCTGCCCGACCAGCTCGTGCCCAAGGACCGGCCGATGGTGAAGTGGGACGAACTCACGTCCTGGATCACGCCCAACGACCAGATCTTCCACGTCGCGCATTACGGTTATCCGGAGGTCAACGCCGCCGATTGGAAGCTCACGCTCGACGGCTGGGTGAAGCGCCCGCTCACGCTCACGCTCGCCGACTTGAAGCGTCGCCGCCGCAAGACCGTTACCGCCACGCTCGAATGCTCGGGCAACGGCTCGAATCCCGGCTTCATGGGCGCGGTCGCCAACGCCCGCTGGACGGGCACGTCGCTGCGGTCGCTGCTCAAGGACGCCGGCCTGCACGAGCGCGCCCGCGAAGTGGTCTTCTTCGGCGCGGACGAAAAGGTCGAGAAGGTCCGCGAGCAGGATTTCGAGATGAAGTTCTCGCGCGCGCTGTCGCTCGACGACGCGCTGGCCGACGACGTGATTCTCTGCTGGGAGGTGAACGGTAAACCACTCAGCGCGAAGAACGGCGCGCCGGTGCGGGTCGTGGTGCCCGGCTGGTTCGGCATCGCGTGGATCAAATGGCTGACGCGCATTGAGGTGCATGACCGGCGGTTCATGAGCAAGTACATGGGTCGCGAGTACGTGACGATCCGCGGCGAAGAGGTCGAGGGCAAGATGCTCTGGCGCGAGACGTCGGTCGGACCGATCGCCACCAAGTCCATCGTTGCCCGCGTCACGAAGCGCGCGGACGGCGCGTTGCGCATCACTGGCGCGGCGTGGACCGACGGCACGCCACTCGCGAAGGTCGAGTTGCAGATCGACGACGGTGAGTGGATCGAAGTTGAACTGGACCGGAAGAACCGTGCGAAGCACGCGTGGACGTTCTGGAGTTACCTGTGGCAGAACCCGCCGTCCGGCGAGCACAAGCTGGTGTCACGCGCGACGGACAAGCATGGCCGCGTGCAACCGGCTTTGACGGAAACGCCGATCAAGAACAAGCGCACTTACTGGGAGGCGAACCAGCAGTTCCCCCGGAAGATCCGAGTTTGACGTGGGTCGGTCGAGCCTGGCCGGCCTTTCCCGGGGGCCCCATCCAGTAGCCGGACTGGCAGCATTGAGACACGTTTCGTGAGTTTACCCCGAAACACGGTATCCTCTATTGTCAAAACAGGATGTTCTCCACAAAACGGGCGAGGTGCCCGGGCATGGTGCGGTGTTTGCGCACCACGACCACCAGTTCACGCTCGAATGGCCGCGGCGGGTCCAGACGAACGAGTTGCCGCTTCCGGCCAAAGAGAGCGAGCGAGCGGATCGGAACGAGACCCACGCCCAGGCCGAGGGCGACGAGATGCAGGATGAGATCGAAACTGTCGAACTCCATGCCGGGCGAGAACTTCCAACCCGCGCGCCGGCACCACTTCCGAAGCTGGCGGCCGGTGGTGGACGTTTCATCAAGCAACAGCCAGTTCTGCGCTTCAGCCCACTTGATCCAGTCGCGGCGCGTGACCGGAACATTGTGAGATTTGGCAAGTTCGCGGGGTGCAACCACGCAAAAGCGATCGGGAAAGGAGTGGGTTGCGCGCAGGGTTCGTGGAATTCGCGGCGGCTGATTGACGATGCCGACATCGAGTTCGTTGGCTTCCAGTGCCATGAGTATTTCGCCGCTCGACCAACAGGACAACCGGCAGGCCACGAGCGGTTCGCGTTGGATATTCGCGTGCAAGAAGCCCGGCAGATAGGAATGGCTGATGGAGCGGGACACTCCGAGCCGGACCTGTTTCCGAGCACCACCAAATTCCTCGCGCAATTGCTGAAGTGTCGCATCCACGCCGCCGAGCAGCCGCGCGGATTCGCGATAGAGGAACCGGCCGGCCGCCGTCACCTCGACGTTGCGGGTCGTGCGGTTGAGCAGGTCGATGCCCAGGCTGTGCTCCAGGCTCTGCATCTGGCGCGTGATCGCGCTTTGCGTGAGGCCCGCCGCCGCGGCCGCCCGGGTAAAGCTCCGGTGTTTCACCACCAGATGGAAGAGGTGCAGTTCGTAGAGATCGAATGGCGCGGTCGCCAAATACTCAAAATACTCATTCACCATGCGCATCAGTGTATGCGATCAATGAATTTCCAGCAATTCCGAAGAACGGTTACTGTGGCCGCCGAATCAAACGAAAGGTTCAATATGGCCAACCACAACGAACGACTGCCGCAAAATGTCCCCGGCCCTTACTATGTGGACTCGTCCTGCATCGACTGCGACAAGTGCCGCGGTGAAGCCCCGGAGTTCTTCCACCGCAACGCTGACATAGGAATGACCGTGGTTTATCGCCAGCCCACGACGCCCGAGGAAATCCGGCTGGCTCAAGAAGCCCTCGAAGGCTGCCCCACCGAATCGATTGGTCAGGCCGGCGCGACCTGAGTGCGCAGACGGCGGACGGTCCTTTCATTACGAGCAACCTGTCGGCACCGACGCACGCCAGCGCGGCCTCACCCGGCCCAACGGGTGTCCGCCGGAGAGGGGCAGACGGCGGCCACCAGCTTTGGCTTGTCGCAGACGCGCGGCGGGCTAGGCTCCGGCAAACCTCAACCTGCTGGCGCCTCATGAAAAAACTGCTCGGAATTCTGCTGGCCACACTCGCCATGTTTGCCTTCGGCGCGGTGTATTGGATGACGCCCCTGACCACCTCGTGGTACCAGTCGGCCACGGACGACGAAACGGCGGGACGCCGGCTCAAGGAGCTGTTTCCAGCCTCGGGCGCGTACTTGCTGCCCTCGACCAAGGCGGCCCCGGAGCAAAGGCTGGAGCGATTGAGGGCGGGTCCGCTCGCAGTCATTCATGTGGATTACGAGCGCAAACTGGCGGGCGAACCGGATCCCAGAACCCTGGGGCTGGGCTTTGCGCATGAGCTGCTCAGCGTCGCGCTTGCGGCCGTGGTGATGGGCTCCCTGCTGGGCGTGTTGGACACGTATGTGCGCCGGGTGGGGTTCATGACGATGCTTGGCGTGCTCATCGCGTGGTTCGGTGCGTTGGGCCAGTCGATCTGGTGGTTTCACGCCTGGCCGGTGCAGGTGGTGGAGGCAGTTTACATAGTGCTGGCGTGGCTTGTTTCTGGACTCGTGCTGGCGGCGTTCATCAAACCGGCCGGCGAAGCGGCAAAATAGTCCAGCCGAAGCACATTCTTGCCCCCCGCTACGGAAAATCAAAAGCAGCTCCATTTGGCCGTAACCAGTGATTGCGTAGGCCGGCCGATCTCCCTATGGTCACGGCAGTTCAAATGAAACTGGCCTTTCGCAGGCGTGGCATGAACGACGCTGCGGGGCAGGACAATTAAGTATGGCCGGCACCCTTTCCCCCAGCGAGGAAGCGCAGTTGCAGCAAACGATTGAGATGTTTGAAGTCATCACCCAATCGCAGCCGCAAGACTATCAATCCCTCGAAATCCTCAAGGAAGCCTACCTGAAGCTGGGGCGCGAACCCGAGACCATCAGCACGTCCAAACGCATCGCGGAAGCCTACGTGCAGCTCGGCCAGCTCTCCTCCGCGATTCTCGAGTACGAGACCATTCTCCAGCGCAGTCCCGATGACCAGGATGTCGCCCGGGCGCTAGCGGAGATCGAGTCCACCGCCAACACGATTTCCACCGCCCCCGCCGAACCGGAGCCGGAGCCCGAACCGGAGATCAAACCGGCACCCGGCAAGACCGCCGCCACCGCCAGGGCCACCAGCAGCGAAACGGCAACGCTCGATGACGGCAGCACCATGATGCGCAAGCTCTTCGTCGATGGAAAACACATCGCCGCCGCCGAGTTTGATCTCTGCTGGCCGGCACCGGACTCGGTAAAAGGCCCGAACGTGGCCGTGCCGTTCATCCAGCAGTTGCATGAGAAGAACGTGATGAACATCGAGAAGTCGCTGAAACTGCTCGTGGACAAGTCACGGCTCGGTTACCTGCCGCTGGAACTGTACGACGTGCATATCGACACTTCGCGCGCCTATCCGGCGGCGGTCTGCCGGCGTTGGTGCGTCCTGCCCTTCGACCGCGTGGGCAAGGTGGTGCTGGTGGCGACGACCAACCCCTTCAACGCGCGGGCGATGCGGGAACTGCAAGACGCCCATCCGGGCCGCATCCAGTGGTATCTGGCCGCGCCTGCCGATCTTACGCGTGAAATCAAAAAAGTCTTCCGCTCCTGACCTATGGCCGTAAAAACCTTTGGTGAAAAAATCGCCGACGTGCTGATCGAGGACAACCTGCTCAGCCGCGCCCAAGTTGAGGAATTGATCGAGCAGCAGAAGAAGGAAGGCACCCGCCTGCTGAAGTTGATCACCGAGAAGGCGCTGGTCAGCGACATCGACATGGCGGTCTCGATGGGCCGGGTGTTGAACACCCCACCGATCAACCTCGCCCGCATCACCATTCCTGTGGACTTGTTCGAGTTGATCCCGCGGGACATGGCGACCAACCACAAGGTGCTGCCCGTCTCACGCCTCGGGAACAAGCTGTTCCTCGCGATGGCCGATCCGCTCAACGTACTGGCGGTGGACGATGTGCATCGCACCACCAAGCTGGAGGTCGTGCCCCTGATCGCGCCCGAGAAGGCCATCATGGACAAGTTCAGCCACCTCGGCGCGGGGGGCGGTGGCAGCATGGAGGACATCATCCAGGACGCGGCCAACGCGGAACTGGGCGACGATGCGGACAGCTTGGAGGTCGCCAAGGAATCCAAGGACGAGGTCAACCTGGACACGCTGGCCGCCTCGTCCGAGGAGGCCCCGGTCATCAAGCTGGCGAACTTGATCCTCGTGCAGGCGATCAAGGACCGCGCGAGCGACGTTCACATCGAGCCGTTCGAAAAGTCCGTTCGCTTGCGATACCGCATCGACGGCGCGTTGATGGATGCGACGCCGCCGCCGAAGAACATGCACATCCCGCTGATCAGCCGGCTCAAGATCATGAGCAACCTGGACATTGCAGAGCGGCGGCTGCCCCAGGACGGCCGCATGCGCGTGAAGATGGGCGGTCGCGATGTCGATCTGCGCGTGTCGGTCCTGCCGACGGTTCACGGCGAAAAGGCGGTGCTCCGCGTGCTCGACAAGTCGAACTTGTCCGCGAGCCTGGATCAACTGGGCCTCGACGCCGACACTTTCCGCGCCTTCAAAACGGCGGTGGATGCGCCCCACGGGTTGATCCTGGTCACCGGGCCGACGGGCTCCGGCAAGACCACCACCCTTTACTCGGCCTTGAACGAGTTGAACAATCCGGTCTTCAACATCATCACGGTGGAAGATCCGGTGGAGTTCCAAATCATGGGCATCAACCAGGTGCCCGTGAAAAAGGAGATCGGTCTGACGTTCGCCAACGCCCTCCGCTCCATCCTCCGGCAAGATCCTGACATCATCATGATCGGTGAAATCCGGGACACGGAAACGGCCGAGATCGCCGTCGAAGCGGCGCTGACCGGCCACCAAGTCCTGAGCACCATGCACTGTAACGACGCACCGGGTGCCATCGCGCGCCTTGATGACATGGGCATCGCGCCGTTCCTCATTTCTTCGTCGGTAATTCTTTCGTGCGCCCAACGGCTCGTGCGCCGCGTCTGCTCGGTGTGCAAGGAGCCCATGACGTACCCGGCCAAGATGTTCGAGGACTTGCAGATTGATCCCCGCTCCTTTGACGGCGTTCCGCTCTACAAGGGGCGCGGCTGCGAACGTTGCAAGAACTCCGGCTATGCCGGTCGCGCGGCGATCATCGAGGTTATGACCGTGAGCGACGAGATCCGGAAGCTGGTCATCGAGCGTTCCAGCGCCATGGAGATCGGCAAGATGGCGATCAACCAGGGCATGAAAACGCTCCGCGATGCCGCGCTGGCGAAAGCCCGGGAAGGCATCACGACCTTGGAACAGGTGCTCGTCACCACGGCCGCGCATTAAGCGGTCTTCCGGCCATGCTTTCGCTCGAAACCGCGCGCGAACAAATCCTCTCGGCCATCC
>CAYXDZ010000188.1:0-5237 GCA_964463815.1 uncultured Verrucomicrobiota bacterium
GGTGGTCCTAAGCTGGGCGGCGGGAGCGTGGCCGACCGGCTCAAGGTGTTTCGGGAGCGGTTCGACAACTTCCGCTCCGCCATCGTGAACGAACCGCGCGGTTCGGATGTGCTCGTTGGCGCGTTGTTGTGTGACCCGGTGGACAAGTCCTGCGCGACCGGTGTGATCTTCTTCAACAACGTCGGTTACCTCGGCATGTGCGGGCATGGGACAATCGGGTTGATAGTCACGCTGGCGCACCTGGGCAAAATCGGGCCGGGCGAGCACCGGATTGAAACTCCCGTGGGCGTCGTGACGGCGACCTTGAATCCGGACGGTTCGGTGTCCGTGGGCAATGTGAACAGTTATCGGAAGGCGAAAGACGTCGCCATAAGAGTGCCGGACGTCGGCTTCGTGAAAGGCGATGTCTCATATGGCGGCAATTGGTTTTTCCTGTTGAAAGATCACGGGCTCGACCTGGAGCTGGCCAACGTCGAACAGCTCATTGAGTTCACCTGGCGGTTGCGGCAGGCGGCTAACGCGCAGGGTTTCCCAGAGGTGGACCATGTGGAGTTGATGGCAAAGCCGAAGGCCGACAGCCGACAGCAGAAGAAGTTGGAGACTCCTCACGTCGGCTCCTACAAGGAGCAGGTTTCGCGGAACTTTGTGCTTTGCCCGGGCAAGGCGTACGACCGCTCGCCTTGCGGCACGGGCACGAGCGCCAAACTGGCCTGCCTCGCCGCCGATGGTGAACTGGCGGAAGGCGAGGAGCATGTCGTCGAGTCGATCATCGGCAGCCGGTTCGTCGGGAAGTTCAAATGGATCGATCGCGAGCGCGGCATCATCGCGCCGACGGTCACGGGCACGGCGCACATCACGGCCGAGGCGACGTTGCTGCTGGACGAACGCGATCCTTATTGCTGGGGCATCAGGCAAGATTAGAGCTTCCTCACGTCGCCTCCTACCAGTGCATCCATGAAACGCATCATCATCATCGGCGGCGGCGTGATCGGGCTTTGCACGGCTTGGTATTGCCGGCAGAAGGGGCATCAAGTCGTCGTGCTGGAGCGTGGATCGCCAACCCGAGATTGCTGCTCGCTCGGCAATGCCGGGCTGATCGTGCCCAGTCACATCATCCCATTGGCGGCACCCGGCATGGTGTCGATGGGCTTCAAGATGATGTGGGACCCGGAGAGCCCGTTCTACATCAAGCCCCGCATTGATGCCGACTTGTTCGAGTGGGGACACCAATTCATCCGGGCTTGTACTCCGGAGCACGTAAAGCGGTCGGCGCCGCTGCTGCGTGACCTCAACTTCGCGAGCAAGCGATTGTTTGAGGAATTCGCTGCGCTGCCCGGCATGGACTTCGGGTTGGTGAAGAAGGGTTGCTTGAACCTGTGCAAGACCGAGGAGCGCCTCCACGAAGAAGGCGAACTCGCCGCCCATTCGCGCCAACTCGGAATGCCCGCCGAAGTGCTGACGGCGGAAGAAACCCGCCGGCTCGATCCGGGCGTGGACATGGAACTCCTTGGCTCGGTTTATTTTCCGGAGGACGCCCACTTGTCGCCCGACCGTTTCATGGCCCAACTCACGGAACTCGCCACCCAGGCCGGCGTCGAGATTCACTGGGAGTCTGTGGTGACGGGTTGGAGCCGGCAAGGCGATCGCATCCTGGCCGCGCGCACGACGAACGGCGACGTGGCGGGCGACGAGTTTGTCCTGGCCGGCGGTTCATGGTCCCCCGGCCTGGCTAGAGAACTGGGCCTGCAACTGCCGATGCAAGCCGGCAAAGGCTACAGCTTGACAGTAGAGAAGCCGAAACAACTGCCCCGGCTCAGCTACATCTTCACCGAGGCGCGACTCGCGGTGACCCCAATGATGGGCGCGCTGCGCTTTGGCGGGACGATGGAGATCGCGGGCTTGGACCTGGGCATCAACCCGGCGCGGGTCCGGGGTATTGCCAAGTCGGTCGGGCGGTATTTCCCCGCCTTTCCCTCGGAGACCTTCAAGGACATCCAGCCGTGGGCCGGGCTGCGACCGGTGTCACCGGACGGGTTGCCCTACCTCGGGCGCACCAAACTGGTGGGCAACCTGTCCGTTGGCACCGGACACGCCATGATGGGACTCAGCCTCGGGCCGATCACGGGGAAGCTGCTGGCGGAAGCATTGGCGGATGAACGGCCATCCATTGACTTGGGCCTGCTTGATCCTGACCGCTACGCGGGCTGATCTTCGAAAGAAGCGAAACTGCTGTAAACACGGTCATTCGAGCCGCTTTGCCGCCGGATAACGGTTTGACTTGCCCCCCACCCGTGCCTACCTTCTCCCCCATGCTGGCTGTACAACCCAAGGAAGCCGTTCCCGTGAAGGCTTCACCCGCCGGGAGCTACCCACCGTCGCTGGACTGGCGGCGGATCGTGGAGCCGGTGACGCCGTTTCTGGGGGAAGTAGCGGCCCAGTTGGAGGAACAGATCGGAACCTTCCACCCGGATTTGCGGGAGCACGCGCGGTATGCGTTGACCAGTCAAGGCAAGCAACTGCGGCCGGCCCTGGTCGCGTTGGCCGGGCGGGCGTTTGGCGATCTGAACGCCGACCACGTGACCGCCGCGGTAATTGTCGAGATGGTGCATCTGGCCACCTTGGTGCATGACGACATCATGGATGAAGCCGCGGTGCGGCGCAGCCGGGCGACCGTCGCCCAGCGCTGGGGCAACGAACAAGCCGTGCTGCTCGGGGACTGCCTGTTTGCGCACGCGTTGAAACTGGCGGCCGGCTTTCCCACGACCGAGGTCTGCCGGGCGGTCGCCGAAGCCACCAAGAATGTTTGCTCAGGCGAGATTCTCCAGACGCAGCGCCGGTTTCAAGTCAACCTCGCCCAGCGCGACTACTTGCAAATGCTCGCCCTCAAGACCGGCGAGCTTTTTGCTTTGTCCTGTGATCTGGGGGCCTTTTTGAGCGGCGTGCGCGGGGAACCGCGCGCGGCCTTGCGGGATTACGGCATGGCCTTGGGCACGGCCTATCAGCTTCACGACGATTGCGTGGATCTTTTCGGCTCCGAAAGGAAAGCCGGCAAGTCCTTGGGCACCGACCTTGCCAAAGGCAAGCTGACCCTGCCGGCCATCCTGGCTCTTGCCCGTGCTTCAACCGTGGATCGGGCTGAACTTGAGGAACTCTTGTTGAAATGGGATCACACCCGCCTGCCCCGGTTGCGGGAGCTTCTGGAACAGTACGATGCCGGGGAAGGTGCCCAGGCCGAGATGCACCGGTTTCTTTCGCACGCCCGGCAGCGGCTTGAATTCATCGGGCCTGCCGGGAGTCAGGAAGAACTGGCATCCCTGCTGGATTATCTCGCGCAACTATCTGGCGGCCTCGGGGTTGCAAACTAGATCTTAACAACCGGCGGATGGCAAACCTGGCAACCATGCGGATCACGGACGGAGCACTGGCAGCAGCCTCGCCTGACGTGTTGCCGGAGGTCGCCGCCGTACCGCTTGCCCCGCCAACCGAGGAACAAGTTTTGGTGCAGCAAGCCCGCGATGGGAATTTGCCCGCTTACGACGAGTTGGTGCAACGCTATCAGGAGCGGATTTACGCAACCGTCTATCACATGACGGCCAACCATGAGGACGCCAACGACCTGGCCCAGGAGACCTTCATCAAGGCTTACAAGGCGTTGAAGTCCTTCAAGGGCGATTCCAGCTTCTACACCTGGATTTACCGGATTGCCGTCAACAAGACGATCAACTTCCTGAAACAGCGGCGCAACCGAACCCACATGAGTCTCAATGACGTGGACTTCAATGTGGAAAACGATCCGGACATGGTGGCGCTGGTTTCCCACAACACCCCGCACCGGGACGCGCGGATTTCCGAGCTGCAGGAAAAGTTGAACGCCGCTCTCCTCAAGCTGTCAGAAACGCATCGAATGGTAGTGGTTCTGCATGACGTGCAGGGAATGCCGCATGAAGAGATTGGTAAAATCATGAATTGCAACGTGGGCACTGTCCGCTCGCGGCTCTTTTACGCGCGCCAGCAGTTGCAAGCCCTCCTGTCCGATTATCTCAAGTCGTAACCATGCAAGATCAGTCCCCGGAGTTTGAAAAGCTGCGCCAGTTGATGGCGCTCAAGCGCCACGAAACCCCGCCTCCCGGCTATTTTCGTGATTTCTCCAGCCGCGTCCTGTCCGGCATTGAACGCGAGGAAGCCCGCGCCCGAGAAGGCTGGTTCTCGCGTCTGGCCAGCCTGTTCCAAGCCCGGCCGGCAATTTCCGCCTCCTTCTGTACCGCGACCGCGCTGGTCTTGATTGCCGCTACGACCCTTTTCGAAGGCGACCCGCAGGAAGCGGCCACCGGTTTGCCGCGCGTTGATCAACAGTCTTCCTTCGCCACGCTGTCCGGACCTCCCGCCCCCGTTTCTGCGGCCGGCCTGCTGTTTGTGACCAACTTGGAACCAGCCGGATTGGCCTTGGAAGTTGCCCAACCTACGACCAATCAGTTCCTAACGGATTCGCTCTTCGGTTCACCGAGTTTCATGCGCGTCGAGCCGGTGAGCTTCAGTCGCTGAGGGCTTCAGGAGCCTTTAGAAGTCCCCTAAATTCGTCAGACTCAAGTGCAGGGGTACCATGCGTTTCACTCTGAATCTGCTGGGCGCATTGGGGTTTTCATCAGCACTCTGAACTCATCCACGGTGCGACGCAGTTCCGCGATTTCGGCGGCACGCAAGCTCAGTTCTTCGCGCAGTGCGCGATTATCGGATTTCATCCTCTCGTACAAGCCCTGGATGGCGGCCAACTGGACTCCGTCAAATTCCAGCGTTGTGATTGTGCGGTCATCACGCCCGGGATAAAACGCCGCCTTAAAATCCTGCGCCATTGGTCCCAGGTGCGGCGCGGCTCCATCCAACTCCCAGCGATAGTTCCAGTGCCAGAGCGGCAAGGTGGAAAGCTTTTCCAAAACCTCCTGGCCATCGGTGACCACAAGGTTCTTCTTGCTGGCGCGATCCGAGAGGACAGACCAAGCGGTAGCTCCCGGTTCCAGCGACACCCCCGCCGTCTGGCTGTCATTTGAGAAGAATCGAACGCCCCCTGCGGCGCGCGCCGTGAATTCATTCGTCGTCGAGGAAACGACATCGGTAAAACTGTAGCCACCCCACACAAATGAACCGTTATGGTTCGCCTTGGCGTTGTGACCAAGGGCGAACGAGTAATCACCGGCGGCGGTGGCATGAACACCCACAGCCGTGGCGAAGTAACCGCTGGC
>CAYXDZ010000188.1:5337-6727 GCA_964463815.1 uncultured Verrucomicrobiota bacterium
CTAATGGAGGTTTGTCCATGTGCCACACTCCCCGCACCTCCAGCCAAGGAGGCCCCGCCACTCGCCACACTCCCCCAGCCCAAGGCCACGGATCGATCGCCATTCGCGGTGGTATTACTCCCCAGAGCGGTGGCGGCCAGACCACTGGCTTCCGTGAATTCGCCCATGCTGGTTGAGGCATCGCCACTGGCTTTCGTTTCGCGTCCGAACGCCGCGGAATTCCCGCCACTGGCCAGGGTGCGATTGCCCAATGCCGTGGCGAAA
The DNA here is from genome assembly GCA_964463815.1 of uncultured Verrucomicrobiota bacterium. Classification (GTDB taxonomy): domain Bacteria; phylum Verrucomicrobiota; class Verrucomicrobiia; order Limisphaerales; family RI-55; genus RI-55. The sequence goes on from CAYXDZ010000188.1 coordinate 5,602, forward strand.
GGACCGCTGGCTTCGGAAAAGTAGCCCAACGCCGTGGCGGCGTGACCACTGGCCTTGGTGGCATACCCGAAACTCGTGGAATAAGTCCCCGAGGATACGGAGTAAACCCCGGCTGCGAAGGCACCTTCATCACTGGCTTCGGTCTGGTTGCCCAACGCAACCGCCGTTAGGCCAGCTGCAATGCTTCCGAAACCTGCAGCCAGAGAGCCAGCACCACTGGCAGTCGAATTCAAGCCCAGAGCTGTGGAATAATCGCCGCTGGCGGTGGTGTCTCGACCTGCCGCCAACCGCCGCGTGCCGAGGCGCACTTCGTCCGCGCCTTCCACCAAAACACCGCCGCGCACATGCAAGGAGGCGAGCGGTCGCACGGTTCCGATGCCCACCATCCCGCTTGTGACCAGGCTTACCTCGTTGGTCTTCAGGCGGGCGGCGGCAACTGCATCCGCTCCGAACTCACTGATGAACAGCACATCGTCTTGGAAAGCTAAATCAAAGGGCTGAATGAGCTGATTGAATCCTCCGGTGTGCTGACGTGCCACGCCCCGAAGCTGGGGCAGCTCCGGGTTGTTCAGGTCAACCAGACTCACCGCGTTGCCGGTGAAGCTGCCAATGGCCAACAGCTCGCCGGAGAGCGCCGCATGATGGGGTCCGCTCAGCAAACCAGAACCATCTCCCAAATCCCGGATCACAGAAAGCAACCTGGGATTGGTCGGGTCAGTGGGATCGACCAGGGTTACTGCGTCCGAGCTGTAGGAAACAATCGCCAGGAGATTGCTCCGCAGCACCACGGGCCGGGGATAGGTCAGAGAATCCCAACCATTCATGCCGTTCTTAAGCACCGCCTTCAGACTTGGACTTACGGGATTGCTGACATCCACCAAGGATACCGCCGAGTCGGAATACGCCGAAACAACCAACAAGTCCCCCAGGAACTCAACGTAACTGGCACCCATCAAATCATCGAAGCCAGCCTGTCCATCTTGCAACTCCGCCAACAGCAGCGGGGCCGTCGGATCGCTGATGTCCACCAACGTGACGGCGCCATCAAAATGCTGGTGAGCGGAGACCGCAAGCAGGTCTCCGCGAATTGCCACATCCACTGCTCCTGCCAGTTGATCAAACCCGC
>CAYXDZ010000189.1:0-6724 GCA_964463815.1 uncultured Verrucomicrobiota bacterium
GCGGCAACCACGAGGCCGGCGTGTTCTTCCGCAACGAATCGCTCGGCATGGCGGGCCACCGGAACCGGCTGGAGAACAATCTCATCGAGAACAACGGCGTGACCAACAACGCGCCGGGCATCCGCGTGCGCGGCGAGACGCACGACCTGGTGTTCCGCAACAACATCATCCGCGACACACGCCCGGTGGATCAACGCAAGCAGACGGTCGGCATCCGCATCGAGGAACAAGCCGGAGCCATCGTGCTGGAAGGCAACACCATCGAGGCCGAGACGCCCGTGGAAGACAAGCGGCCGAGGGTGAATTGAGGCACGGCGGTTGGCAGGAGACGGTTTAACAAAACAGCGGCGCGCTCTGAATTCACGGAAAGCGCATCAAGGCGACCTGCGGCAAGATTTTATCTGGACGGGGTGAAGCCGCCCTTGGCCCGTTTTCGCAGAAGTCCACCGAGGGATGGGCCGGCCCGCTTGCTTCAGCGACTGCGCGGTCACTTTAAGGAGACGCAGTCACGGCGCGGACGCGCCAGGTTCCCCGAGCGGGAAGAATTCCAATTCAACGCAGCGTGGGGCCGGACAAACTATTCGACCGTGACGGACTTGGCGAGGTTGCGCGGTTTGTCCACGTCGCAGCCGCGGGCGACGGCGATATGGTAGGCGAGCAACTGAAGGGGCAGCGCGGCGAGCAGCGGATTCAGCGGTTCGATGGTCGGCGGCAGGTAAATGACGTCATCGGCCTTGCTGCGAATGCGTTCGTTGCCCTGGGTGGCGAGCGCGATGATCGGTCCCTTGCGCGCCTTGATTTCCTCGAGATTGCTGAAGGTCTTCTCGTAGAGCGAGTCGGTCGGGATCACGAACACCGTCGGCGTCTTCTCGTCGATCATCGCGATGGGTCCGTGCTTCATCTCGGCGGCGGGATAACCCTCGGCGTGAATGTAGGAAATCTCCTTCAGCTTGAGCGCGCCCTCAAGGGCGACGGGGAAATTGTATTGCCGGCCGAGGAAGAAAAAGTCCTCGCAGGCGGCGTACTTGAGCGCGATCTGTTTGATGTGCTCGTTCTGCGCCAGGAGCGCCTCCATCTGGCTGGGAATGGCCTCCAGTGAGCGCACAATCTCCATGCCGCGGCTGCCGGACAACATGCGGATGCGGCCGAGCAAAATGGCGAGCAGCGTGAGGACGGTGACCTGGGAGGTGAACGCCTTGGTCGAGGCGACGCCGATCTCCGGGCCGGCGTGCAGGTAGATGCCGCCATCGGCTTCGCGGGCGATGGTGCTGCCGACGACGTTGCAGATCGCGAGCACCTTGTGGCCGCGCCGGCGCGATTCGCGCATGCCGGCGAGCGTGTCGGCCGTTTCCCCGGACTGGGTGATGACGAGCACCAGGGTGTTCTTTTCAATCGGCGCGTTGCGATAGCGGAACTCGCTCGCGTACTCGATCTCGGTGGGCAGATGGGCGAACTCCTCGATCAGGTACTCGCCGATCAATGCGGCGTGCCAGCTCGTGCCGCAGGCGGGAATCACGACGCGGTCGATGGCCCGCAGCTCGGCGGTGGTCATGTTGAGGCCGCCGAACTTGGCCGTGGCCTCCTCGAAATCGATGCGGCCGCGCAGGGCGTTGCGGACGGTCTGCGGCTGCTCGTAAATCTCCTTGAGCATGAAGTGCGCGAACCGGCCCTTCTCGGCGGCCTCGGCGCTGTATTCGATCTGGCTGATCTGCACATGCGCGGTGTCGGCCCCGAGATTCTTCACGTCGAAGCGGTCGGCCTCGATGGTCGCCACGTCATAGTCGTTCAAGTAGGCGACCTGCCGCGTGTGCGCGACGATGGCGCTGGCATCGCTGGCCAGGAAGTGCTCGTCCTTGCCGACGCCGACGATGAGCGGGGAGCCGCGGCGCGCGCCGACGATGACGCCGGGAAAATCCGAGCAGATGACGGCGATGCCATAGGTGCCGATGACCTCGCGCAAGGAGTTCATGACCGCATTCGTCAGCGGGTGAACGCCGTCCGGGGTGCCGTCGTTTTTTGCATAGTATTCGCCGATCAGATGGGCGAGGACTTCGGTGTCCGTCTCGGATTTGAACTCGTGTCCCCGGGCCTTGAGCTTGTCGCGGAGGGTTTCAAAATTCTCGATGACGCCGTTGTGGACGATGGAGATTTTGCCCGATTGATCGGCGTGCGGATGGGAGTTGCGGTCGGAAGGTTCGCCGTGGGTGGCCCACCTTGTGTGGCCCACGCCGACCGAGCCCTGCGGGCTTTGCTTCTCCAACAGCTTGGCCAGCCCTTCGACGATTTTGCCCTTTTGCTTCCGGGTATCGAGCGCACCGTTGTGCAGCACGGTGATGCCGGCGCTGTCGTAGCCGCGGTACTCGAGGTGGCGCAACCCGTCGAGGATGAGGGGGGCCGCGGGTTTTCTGCCGACGTAGCCTACGATACCGCACATACGATTATTTATGAAGGTTGCTTCTGACTTCTTGCGCTCCAACGCGCGGGCTAGGTATAAAGGCTGGCGTAAATCGCACGCAAACTGTTTCCGCTTATGCCAATTCCCCAACACCTCGCCGTCAATCCCAACAGCGTGCTGGCCGTCATCATGGGTGGCGGGCAGGGCACGCGCCTGTTCCCGCTGACCCGCGAACGCTCGAAACCGGCGGTGCCGCTGGCGGGCAAGTACCGGCTGGTGGACATCCCGATCTCGAACTGCATCAACTCCGGGATGCGGCAGATTTACCTGCTCACGCAATTCAACTCCGCGTCGCTACACCGACACATTTCCCAATCCTACAAGTTCGATCACTTTTCCGGCGGCTTCGTGGAGATCCTCGCGGCGGAGCAGACCTTCACCGACACCTCCTGGTATCAGGGCACCGCCGACGCCGTGCGCAAGAATCTGGTTCACCTGCTGAACCGGGACTTTGACTACCTGGTCATTCTCAGCGGCGATCAACTCTACCGCATGGACCTTCAGCAGATTGTGGCGGAGCACGTCGAGACCAAAGCCGAACTGACCGTCGCCACGATTCCGGTGGACCGGGACAACGCCACGTCCCTCGGCATCCTGCGCATCAACGAGCAGCGCAAGATCATCCAGTTCGAGGAAAAGCCCAAGGACCCGGCGGTGCTCGACACCCTGAAACTCGACGCCGCCACGCGGAGCCGCCTGGGAATTCCCGGGGACACGGATCGGTATCTGGCCTCGATGGGCATCTACGTCTTCAATCGCGACGTGCTGATCCGCCTGCTCGACAACACGTACACTGACTTCGGGAAGCACATCATTCCCGGCGCGATCAACACCAACGAGGTTTACGCCCACATTTTTCAGGGCTACTGGGAGGACATCGGAACCATCCGGTCGTTCTTCGAGGCGAACCTGGATGTGACCGCCGAACTGCCGCGTTTCAACTTCTTCGACATGAGCGCGCCGATCTACACCCGGCCGCGCTTTCTGCCCGCGTCGAAGATTAACGGGGCCGCCATCGACCATGCGATCATTTCCGACGGCTGCATCATCAACCGCTGCCAGATCAGCCACAGCCTGGTGGGCGTGCGCTCGTTGATCGGCGAGGGCAGCCGGTTGAACCGCGTCATCTGCATGGGCAACGACTATTACGAATCGCAGGAATCCATCGAAGAATTCGGTTCCGCCGGCATCCCCAAGATCGGCATCGGCCTGAACTCGCGCATCGAGAACGCGATCATCGACAAAAACGCCCGCATCGGGGACAACGTGGTCATCAGCCCGGAAGGAAAACCGGACAACGCCGATCACCCGCTCTACTTCATGCGCGACGGCATCGTGATCATCCCCAAGGCCGGCGTCGTGCCGCATAATACGGTGATTTGAGGCAAAAGACTCCGGGCGGCGGACGCCAAGGAGATGGCGGTGTGGGGATACCGCCGGGGAAACGTACCGCCACCCGGAGCAAATCAAACTCTCTGCCGTCTTCGCCAAGTTCGCCAGCCGAGCAAACCAGTCCCAACCGTCAACAAGGCCCAAGTTCCCGGTTCGGGCACCTGAGCCGCGAAGATCGACGCACCAGGCTCAAGGTTGTAAGCGTAAGATTCCAGATAGCCACCAGCGCCTGCTGAAGCGTTAAACAAGCCCCAGCCGTAATGCGTCTGCCCATCTAGCTCGAAGTTGAAACCAAAATAGGCGCGTGTGCCATAAAACGACCCGCCGCATCCGAGGTTCAAACAGAAATTAAGGTACGCTCGGCCGGAAAAGCCTGACGGGTCCAAGCTGCCCAACCATTGGAACGGTGTGTAATCGAAGCCACCAATCTCGCTCGGCGGCATTAGTGGCAACAAGTCCGCACCAATATCCGGTGGCTGAAAGGGGAATGCTAAGAGGTGACTACTAGCTTGAGGGTACAAGTCGACTGCGCCACGCTCAACTCGAAAAACAAACTCAACTACCCCATCACCATCGACATCCCAAGGGGTATCACCACGCATTAGCTCCACGTCTGGATTGGGCACGTAGCGGATGGTGCCTTGGGCATGGGCGGACAGACTGGTGGCCAGCCACAGAAGGCTGGCCACCAGCGTTCGTTGGATCAGGGATTTCACGGGGCTTTTCACGGCGCACTCTACTGCGTCCGCAGCACTCTGTAAAACCGGTTGGTGCTCGGCCGCGCAATCGTGATGGCCGTGATCTCGCTCTGCGCGTTGACCGCGTAGATGCTGCTCCAGTTGCTCGCCGTCACCGGGTTGATCCATTGCAGGTCGTACCATCGGCCCGGCTCGGTGCTGAACAGGAACGCCAGTTGATTGCCCGGCACCGGGGCCATGTCCAAGATTTCCACCGGATCGGCCACGATCTCCACATTGCCACTGGCCACCAGTGAAACCGGCTGGTGCGTTACGTTTGTGCCAGCGGCTCCCCAGAGGTTCGTGCCCTTGTGGGTCAGCACTGCCTTCCAGATGCCGGCCTGCGGCAGCCGCACGCCCACTTGTTCCACGTTGTTGCGGGTGTCATCGCCCCGTGTCGCCGGCTGGGCGCGCACGGTGGCGGATTTGCCGGTCAAATCCGGATTGAGCACCCACGGCTCGAAGACTTGGCCGCTGGGTGAGATAAGCCTCAAATCAATGTCATTCACCAGCACCGGCGCACTGGGATCAACTACGAATGGTGAGGGCGGGGCTGCCGGGTCGGTCCAAGCAGCAGTCACCTTGAACAAGCCGTTGGTGTCGGTGACGCGGAAGTGGCCGATGTAGGGTTTGTTGGTCTGGAGCAGAATCTCGAAAATGTGCGAGCCGTTGAGCGCGTTGGACGAGATGAGTTGTGCGCTGGCGGCGGTGTTCTTGAGACCCCAGCCATGTTTGAAGTCCGGGCCGTCGGCCCCGATCTCGTCGGCCGTGTGGATGGCGAGTGCCTTGAGGGTTGAGGCGAGCACACTGGTATAGTTCGTGTGGGTGGTCAGGAAATGATCCAAGAGAAGCAACAGCGAACCGGCGACGCTGGGCGTGGCGAAACTGGTGCCGGAATCCGTCTTGTAGGAGGCGCTGGGCGCGACGGGTCCCAGCACATCGACTCCCGAAGCCACGAGGTCCGGCTTGATAAGCCCCGCGTCGGTCGGTCCATAGGAACTCTGAGGATCGAGGAAGACGCTGTTGGTGCCCTGATAACCCGAGAGAAGGTTGCTGACCGAACCGACTACGATGGAGTTTTTGGCCGTGGCTTCGGGCAGCAAGGTGTCGTAACCCCCGGCATCGCCGTCTGCTGGACGGGTGACGGTCGTAATCAACTGGGGGGTTCCCAAAGGGTAACCGCTCGGAAAAACATAGTGGTTGGTAGGCTGACTGGGCGGAGCCATGCCGCGTCCAGTGATCCCTTCATTACCGGCAGCCCAAACCGAGAGTTGATAGGGCTGAGAGTAAGCAACGTGATCAATGTTCGAGCTAGTTCCGCTGTAACTGCCGAATAGCGGATCTTCGCTTTGGCTGATGCTGGGAATGCCAAACCAAACCCAAGAGACCGCATTGCTGACGACGAGTTTGGACCAGCCCAAGGCTTCACCGTAGCTATGACTCGTTATCGGGATTGAGTTGAAATTGGTGTAGGCAATGCGCATTTCATCAAAATCAGCCTTATGGTCATAGGCATAAATCACTGAGCCGAAGGCCATGCCCTTGAAATTGGAGCCGGGTGTGCCAGCACCCTGCGCTCCGCCGAGGATGCCCGCGACCATCGTCGCATGGTCGGTGCCGGGTTCCGGGAAGGAATAATGGGCATCCATGATAAATAGCCGCTCGTAAGGATTGCTCCCAAACACCGGATGCGCCGTATAGGGATGCTGGGTGTCCCAAAATGCGATGCTTCGGTTCGTGCCCGTCAGGCTCAAGCCTAGTGACCCACCCGGCCACACCTTGTCCGTCTGAATCGTCTTGGCCGCATTTAGACTCTGCGACTGGCGAAATATCGGCCTACCATTTCCATCAACACCATCGAACACCGTTGTGTCGCCGGTATCGGAACGCGACAAGAGCGCTATGCCTAACGCGCGCGCGTCAGCCGCCCGCTGTGTTTCCTTTGCTTCGAACATCTGTCGCAATGAAACTTCGTCGGGGCCTGGCTCGTATCGCCGCCACAACAACTCTTCCAGCGAGAGGAACCGCCCATCCACCGGGCTGTCGCCCGCCAGTTGTTCCACCGTTTTGATCAGATACGGCTCGAACCGTTCGAGGTTCTTGCGCAAAACCGCCTCCCGCGCCTTGCGCTGTTCCTCCA
>CAYXDZ010000190.1:0-6688 GCA_964463815.1 uncultured Verrucomicrobiota bacterium
GGTATTACATCGGCATGAAGGAGTGGCTGGACGGCAACACCACCAAGGCGCGCGAACTGTTTGCCGCGATTGCCGCGACCGGCGACCGGGCCTACCTCCAGACCAAGCTGGCGGGTGATCACCTGCGGGAGATCAACGACCCCGAGACCTTGTCGCCGCCTTCAGAAGAATAACCACGCGAGCAGGGGCGCCACGATCAGCGCGGGCAGGTAATCGCCGATCTTCACCTTGCGCACCTCGAAGACGAGCAGCACCGTGCACACGACCAGCAGACCGCCCGTGACATTCGTGGCGTGCAACAGCACGGCGGCGGGCGTCGATTGCGCCGCCCAGGCAATCAGGAGGGTGAGCGTGCCCTGCAATGCCAGCACCGGCAGAGCGGACAACACCACGCCCCAGCCAAACACCCGCGCGAAGGCGAATGCCGCCAGTCCGTCCATCGCCGCCTTCACCGTCAGCACGAAGAAGTTGCCATTCAAACCCTCCTGCACCGGGCCGAGCAGCGAGAGCGGTCCCACGCAAAACAACGCCGCGCACGCCATGAAGCCGTCGTTGAAGGAGACGCTGCTCTTGGACTGCTGGGCCTTGGTGAAGGTTTCGCCGGCAAAGCGTCCGAGCCGGTTCATGCCCGTTTGAATTTTCAACCACCGGCCGCCCCACTGACCCAGCGTGGTCGCCAGCAGCGCGATGCCGATCAAGCCGAACGCCGCGCCGAAATTCACCGGGCGCAGACCGGTCCAGGTTTGATGAAAGCCGGCGAGGATGACCCCGAGCCCGACCGCCGTACGGAGCTGGTTCTGCCGAGCCGTCGGGAGATCGCCTTTGATCGCCATGCCGAGCAGGCCGCCAAGAACGATGGCGACGACGTTAATCCAGGTGCCGAGGGCGAACACGCGGCGACTACAGCACCCACGGCAAACCCGTTCCAAGCCAAAAGCCGTCGCGCTCAAGCGACTTCGCCGAACAGTCGCAGAAAATTTTGCTCCACCTGCCGCGTCAGTTGAGCCGGATCAAGGGACAAAAAATTTGCGGCGAAACGGTACCCGGCGGCGAGGTTGGCTGGATGATTCAGCGGTTGGTCGGTGGCCGGGTCGGTGAGCGGATGATCGTTCCACTCAGCCGGCGGCATCATGTCGGGGGCGTCGGTTTCCAGGAGCAGCCGGTCGGAGGGCACTTGTTTGAAAGCTTCGCGTTGCTTCGCCTTCCGCTTGTGGGCGAAGTAACCCGACAGGCTGAAGTACGCGCCCAGCTTGACGAAGCCCGCCACCATCTCGGCGGGCCCGCCATAGGAATGCAGCAGGAAACCGCGTTGGGGCAGCGTTTCCTCGCGCAGGATTTCATCCAGGCGACCCCAGGCCCGCAGGCAGTGGATGCTGACAGGCAGGTTGCGGGCGGCGGCCACGCGGAGTTGCGCGCGGAACAGCTCCTCCTGCAAAGGCCCGTCCGGATTCTCCATCCAGCGATCCAGTCCGATCTCGCCGACGGCGGAAGGAACGGCATCGAGATACCGCTGCAATTCATCCAGCCAGTGATCGGTGCGCTGGCCCACGTACCACGGATGATAACCGAAGCTGGGCAGCACGAGGAGACTTTGCTTCGCCAGCTTCAGTACTCGGGGCCAATCCGCTTGGCGCGTACCGTTCACCACCATGCGGGCGACACCGATTCGCCGGCATTCGGCGAGCACTTCATCCAGTTGCACGGCGAGGCGTGCGTCCTGGAGGTGGTTGTGGGCGTCATAGAGCGGCGGCACGGAGGAACCTTAGCGCAGTTGTCGCGGGCGAGAACAGTGGCAATTGCCTTGGGTCACGAAGCGGCGGTCGCGTCTTGAGTGCCTGAAACGTGCTCGGCGGCGAAGCGCTGAATCCTCTGCCACACGCGGCCGAGACCATTCTTCCGGTTTTGGGAGAGATGTTGCGTGATGCCCGCCTGCGCGAGAAACGACGGGTCCACCTTGAGCACTGCCTCGGGCGGTTCGCCGCTGTAGAACTCGGTCAACAACCCGGCGATGCCCTTCACGATCATCGAGTCGCCATCCGAGCGGAACCAGCAGCGGCCCTCGCGAAATTCCGGCACGAACCACAGGTTCGAGAGACAACCCTCGATTTTGTAGTCGTCCGTCTTGAACTCGTCCGGCAGCGGCGGCCGTTTCTTCGCGGCGTCGATGACAAACGCCAGCCGGTCCTGTGGGTCGTCGAAGAACTGGAGATCGGAAACCAGCTTGTCGCGTTTTTCGGTAAGGCTCATGGCGTAAACAGCCGGCACGTAATACGTCTCCCGGCCGGAGGGGACAACGCAAATCCCGTTACGGCGAGCAATTGAGCCAGCATCTATGCGATCAACGCGCAGAACGACATCACGGTCATCACGATCGCGCGACCGAGCACCAACCGGTTTTACAGAGTGCTGCGGACGCAGTAGGGTGCGCCATGAGACGCCCCGTGAAATCCATTCTGCAACGGACGCTGGTGGCTGGCCTCCTGTGGTTAGCCACCAGCCTGCCCGCCCCCGCCCAAGGCACCATCCGCTATGTGCCGGACGTTAATCTGACCTTCCCCCTTGGCGACAAACCGTGGGATGTGGACGGGGATGGAGTTGCGGAGTTCGTCTTTCGGTCAATCGGAACTGCGCTTTCAATTTATCCGCAAAGCGGTAGCTATGTCTTGGCGGTTGCTTCGCCTCCTCCAGATATTGGGGCTCATGTTGTGCCGCTGTTGCCGCCAAGTGAAATCGGCGCGTTTGACTATCCCCTTCCGGCGCGGTGGGTCGGCAGCCTGCACCCGTCAGGGTTCCCTGGCAGAGCGCATTTCAACGGTTGTACCGACTTGGGTTGTGCGGGCACGTTTGTGGGCATTCGGGCGTATTTCGGTTTCAGCTTTGAGTTGGATGGCCAGACTCATTATGGGTGGGGCTTGTTTAATGCCTCGGCTGGCGCGGGCGGGTATTTGGAAAGCTACGCTTACAATCTTGAGCCGGGCGCTTCGATCTTTGTCGGCCAGGTAACAGAACCTGGAACATGGGCCTTATTGACCGTCGGTGCGGGCCTGCTCGGCTGGCACGCATTACGCAGACAGAAGAGAGTTTGATTTACTCCGGGTGGCGGTACGTTTCCCCGGCGGTATCCCCACACCACGTTTCCGTCGCAGAATTAGCTTGGCGCATAAACCAGTCAGGAAGTCCCAGATTGGCCCTTAGCAGCGACCTTTCCGGCCTGCGTAATGATCTCGCCCAAATCGACTTCAAGCACTTCAGCTATGCGGAGCAACGTGTCCAACGTGGGATTACGCAAATCCCTTTCAACAAGACTCACGATAGAGTGAGAGAGGCCGGAACGTTGCGCGACGACATTCATGGAAAGTCCTTGCTTGTTGCGTTCTTCGCGGAGCAGACGAACCACGTTGGCAATGGTGGCCTCTCGATGAGCGTCTTTTGACACACACCAGTCATAAGCGGAATCAAGGTTGACAATCGTTGTGACATGCGTCACAAAACAAAGGCCAAATGTGTTAACCCTGCTTCATTCAAACCTCATGAACTCAATCCAACTGTCGTGCCACCAAGGAACACGCAGTCTGGTGAAAGCCGCCGCGCTTTCTGTTGTCCTGCTGCTCACTCTCAACTTCAACCTTTCGGCCCAGGGCTTGCCACCGATTCCGGGCGGGGGTGAAACCAAGCCACGCGACCCAACACCCGAGGAACTGGAGGAACAGCGCAAGGCTCGGGAAGCCCGTTTGCAGAAGAACCTGGAGCGGTTCGAGCCGTATCTGATTAAGACCGTAGAGCAACTGGCGGGCGACAATCCGGTGGACGGCCGGTTCCTGTCACTGGAAGATTTGCTGTGGCGGCGATACGAAGGCGCACCCAGCGTAGAGGACCAACTTCAGGCCGCTCGCGTGCAGGAGACGAAGCGGATTGCCGATGCCCGACACTTCGGCGTGCCCCTCCTATCACGCACCGACAACGGCGACGCCATCGTGTTTGATGGCATGGATAATATGGGGCGCCCGCGATTTGTCGCCTCGCAGAGCCTGAACGTGGCCAAGACGATCCAGACCGACAAGGTTTGGCCCGGCGGTTCATTGGGCCTCAGCCTGACGGGCACGAATCGAACCATCGCCTTTTGGGATGTTCAGCATCCGTACACGGCGCACCCGGTGTTCGGTAGCAATCCCTACGAGCGGCTCTTCATCATGGACTGGTACGCATACCCGGATGATCCGGTAACTGACCATGCGACCATGGTAGCCGGAATCCTTGGTGGAGCCCAAGGAACCGGTAGTCCCGGCTCCGAGTTCAAAGGCATGGCCTTTGGCGCACAGATTCATGCGTATGAATACAAGAGCGACTTCAACGAACTGCGCATCGCCTACACCAATTCCAGTCAGACCAGAATCACCAGTCATAGCTACGGCACAATCTTGGGTTGGGCGAAGGTGGTTGTGAGCAATCTGGTATCCTGGGGATGGGTCGGGGTTCCAAGTGTCAGCCAGTCCGAGGATTTGAGCTTTGGTAGTTACAACCTGATCAGCTCCAACATGGATCATGTGGCTTACTCGCAGCCCTACCAACTCTCTGTCTGGGCAGCCGGCAATGAAGGTGTCACGGGGCGCGGCATGGCTCCACCCATTCAACCGACGAATCATTACGTTTGGGCAAGTGGTTACCAACAAGGAACGCCCCAATTGATCACCAATGTCACCCGCCCGGCCGATGGTGACGCCGGAGGTTACGACACCCTCTTACCCGAAGCTACAGCCAAGAACACCATCGTTGTCGGCTCGGTCAGCAACCTTCTCTCGGGTTATCAGGGTACCAACAGCGTCTTCCTCGATCCTCAGAGTTCCTACGGACCGACCGACGCGGGGCTGATCAAGCCGGACCTTGTGGCCTCGGGAGTCGATGTGCTTGGTCCCGTCGCGCCCAGCGCCTCCTACAAAACCGACTCCGGCACCAGCTTCGCCACCCCCAGCGTGGCCGGTTCCCTGATGCTCCTGCTGGATCATTTCTTGGCCACCCACACGAACTGGACCGCCGTACTGGCCTCGACGCTCAAGGCGCTGGCCATTCACACCGCTGACGAAATCGGGGCCGACGGCCCGGATTTCAAACACGGCTGGGGTCTGATGAACACCGCCGCCAGTGCGCAACTCATCTCGTCCAACGCGCTCAACAGTTCGCACATCTTCGAGATTCTGCTCCAAACCAACAAACCCTACATCGGCCACTTCCGCGTCACCGACACCAACGGCCTGTTCAAGGTCACCGCCGTCTGGACTGATCCGGCAGCCCCACCTTCACCAGACATCCTTGATCCGACCGCACCAGTGCTGGTGAATGACATTGATCTACGGCTCATCGCGCCGAACGGCCAGGTCTTCGAGCCGTGGGTGCTCAACCCCGATTTGACCGGCAAGTCCGCCACCGCGCGCGCCCAACCGGCCACGCGAGGTGACGACTCACGCAACAACGTGGAGCAGGTCGGCGTGCGGCTGCCGCAGGCCGGCATCTGGAAGGCCGTGCTCACGCACAAGGGCACGAACCTCTGGGGGGCAGCCTATACAAACGTGACCCATCAGCCGGTATCGCTGGTGGCCAGCGGCAATGTCGAGATCGTGGCCGATCCAGTGGAGATTCTGGACATGGCCCCGGTGCCGGGCAATCAACTGGCGTTCCTGTTCAGCACCCAGCCAGGCCTGTGGTATGAATTGCAATGGATCAACCCGGTGACGGCGAGCAACTGGAGCAGCATCTACGCGGTCAACGCGCAGAGCGAGATCACGGCCATCACGATTGCGCGGCCGAGCACCAACCGGTTTTACAGAGTGCTGCGGACGCAGTAGGGTGCGCCATGCGACGCCCTGAGAAATCAATTCTGCAACGAACGCTGGTGGCCGGCCTCCTGTGGCTGGCCACCAGTCTGCCCGCCCACGCCCAAGGGACCATCCGCTATGTGCCCAACGTGAATCTTGATTATCAACTGGGCGACACTCCTTGGGATGTGAATGGTGATGGGAACGGTGAGTTTAATTTTTACTGGGACAGGCGTACTTTTTCGCTCATGCCCCAGGCAGGTAGCCAATTGCTGACCTATCCCATAAGTCCTCCTGAAATCGGGGCGGACTTGTTACCGCTGCTGGCCTCCAGTGAGATTGGGGCGTTCGATTACAGCCCCTTTCAGTGGTCTGGCAGTCTTGATCCGTCGGGTTTCCCTGGTGTGGCATATTTGAATTCGTGCATAAATCTTGGCTGCGGCGGTTCGTTCTATAGCACACGTGCATATTTTGGATTCAGCTTTGAACTCGAAGGTCAGACTCACTATGGATGGGGCTTGTTTAATGCCTCCGCTGGCGCGGGCGGGTACTTGGAAAGCTATGCATATAATCTTGAGCCGGGTGCTTCCATCTTTGTCGGCCAGGTACCAGAACCTGGAACGTGGGCCTTGTTGACCGTTGGTGCGGGCCTGCTCGGCTGGCGCGGCTGGCGCAGACGGAACAGAGTTTGATTTGCTCCGGGTGGCGGTACGTTTCCCCGGCGGTATCCCCACACCGCCACTCCTTGGCGTCCGCCGCCCGGAGTCTTTTCTTCTTGGCCGGGCGATTCGTGCTCGCGGCCGATTCTTCAGGCAGAAGCCAGACAAAGGATTGCCCCTCCTCGCGGCGGTGTGCTGGAATCCGGCGACCGGCCGGCG
>CAYXDZ010000191.1:0-6660 GCA_964463815.1 uncultured Verrucomicrobiota bacterium
CAGTTTCGGCTGCGACGGGCACGACGGCCGGCAGAAGATCCCGGTGGTGCGGACGGCGGTGAAGAAGACGCCGTCGTAGCTCGCGTCCTTGCGCGTGAAGGCACGTTCCAGCTCGGCGGGGGGCGGCAGCAGCGGCGGGGTTTCGGTGATTCGCATGGGACGAGACTAGCACGCCCGTCCACCGAAAAAGCGATGTTTCATTCACCCCCCGGGGGCGTGGAGATCACATTTTCCACCATGGCGGTTGAAACAATATTGAAGGTCGGGTTGTCTTAACGCTGTTTCTGCACCAGTATGCGGGGAATCCGCGTTGAACGAGTTGCTCGTGGCGGAAGAATGAATCCATCATGCACTCCATGAACCTGCTCCGTAGTTTAACTTTTTCGCTCACGATCTTGAGCCTGTCGCTGACACCGCAGTCCGTTCCGGCAAGTGAGCGAAGTGTGCCCAATTTCGCGCTGCTCGGCGTCGATGACCAGAATTACGAACTGTATCGAACACCGGGTCGGGCGGTGGTGCTTTTTTTCACCGGCAACGGCTGTCCCGTTGTTCGGCAAAACGCCGCTAAGTTCCGCGACTTGCGCAACCGCTTCGAGGGCGAGGGGATCACCTTCTGGCTGGTCAACGCTTATGCGGGCGACACCAAGCGGGAAATCCGTCGCGAGCGCAACGATCTCGGGCTGTGGAGCATGACGTATCTCATGGATGCCCAACAGAGCCTCGCTCTGGCGCTGGGCGTCGAACGCACGGCCGAGGTGATCGCCATCGACACCTCGAACTGGCGCATTTTTTATCGCGGCGCCCTAGACGACCAAATGGCCGAGGGTGCCCGCAAACCCCAGGCGGGCGAGCATTACCTGGCGGACGCGTTGACCGCTTTCCTGGGCGGCCAGGAAATCAAAACGGCGCGCACGAACCCGCGTGGTTGCCGGATCACTTTCGCCAAAGTCGCCGAGGAAGGCGCGGCCCCGGATTACGCGACGCAGATTGCGCCGTTGCTGCAAAAGCACTGCGTCGAGTGTCACCGACCGGAGGGCATCGGACCCTTCAGCATGAACGCGCATCGTCGCGTGGCCAATCATGCCGACATGATCGAGGAGGTAATGCTCACCCGTCGCATGCCGCCGTGGGACCCGCATCCCGATTTCGGCCACTTCGTCGACGATCAGCGAATGACGCGCGAGGAATCGCAAACGCTCCTGCGCTGGGTCAAGGCTGGTGCGCCGCGTGGTGAAGCGGCCGATCCGCTGGAGGAGCCGCTGGCGAAACTGCCGGACTGGCGGTTGGGTGAACCGGACGCCGTGTTGCGGTTGCCCGAGCCGCAGTCGATCCCGGCGACCGGTGTGCTCGATTATCGTTACGTGAAAGTGGCCAATCCCTTCACCAACGACGTGTGGCTGAGCGCGCTCGACATCAAGCCCGGCAACCGCCAGGTGGTGCATCACGTGATTCTTTACGCGAACTGGCCGGGCGCGACGGACTACGGCAACGGCCGCGGCGCGTTCTTCGTCGGCTGGGCGCCCGGTTCGAGCGCGCTGCATTATCCCGAGGGCGTGGCGAAGCGACTGCCGGCCAACGCCGAGCTGACCTTTGAACTCCACTACACGACGAATGGTTCCGAGCAGACGGATCAAAGTGAGATCGCGCTCTACCTGGCCGAGGGAACGCCGCAGCGTTCGGCCGAGACGCGGCAGGCGGTGGAGATGAATCTGAACATTCCGCCGGGTGAAGCCGAGGCGCGGCACACGGCCACGTATGCCTTCACCAAACCGGCCACGATTTACGGGCTGTTTCCTCACATGCACTATCGCGGCAAGTGGATGCGTTACGAACTGCTGCTGCCCAACGGCCGGCGCGAGACGTTGCTGCACGTGCCGCGCTACGACTTCCTCTGGCAGTTCAGCTACTACCTCGAGAAACCGCGCGCGGTCCCGGCCGGTTCCTGGCTGCTGGTGACCGGTGCGTTTGACAACTCGGCGCGCAATCCCGCCAATCCCGATCCAAACCGGCGCGTGGTTTTCGGCGAACAATCTTGGGACGAGATGTTCATCGGCTTTTTCGAGGCGGCGGACGATCCCGAACCGCCGAAGACGGCGGCAAAGTAAAACATTCTCTGCGCGAATTGCGCTCGTGGACTCCAACCAGCCAAAACCCGGAAGAGCCCATCCCAGATTGTACATTCTGGCTCTCCTGCTTTTGTGTTTATCCCTGCTGTTTGTGGTAGTGGTGCCAATACCATTGAGCGATTCGGATATCCAACAGATTACTGAATTGGTTCAGAAGGAAACCAATGAGCCCATCCTATCCATGAGTGAAAAGCCGCTCTTTCGCGTTGAAGTTACAACCGGTGTGATACGCGGCGGCTTTGACGCAGCAGGGCATGAGTTCCGCCTGCGCTGGGGGATAGGTGGCTGGAAGATCTTCCGAAGCACCACTTGGTTCTCCTAAAGATCGTTGCCGGCCTGATCCGCCTTCGCGCCCATTCGCGAAATTCGCGTAAACACTCTTGGAGGTTTTTCCGGATTCCCACCGGCCTTGATCCGTGGCTAAATCCACGCACCCATGAAACTTGGATTTGCCTCCGCCATCCTGCCGGACCTGTCGCTCGAACAGGTGTTGAAATTCGCCGCCGAAGAAAAGTTCTCCTGTGTCGAGGTCATGTGCTGGCCCGCCGGCAAGGCCGAACGCAAATACGCCGGCATCACCCACATCGACGTGACGAATTTCAAGAAGAGCGATGTGCCGCGCATTAAAGATCTGGTGGCCAAACACGGCGTCGAAATCAGCGCGCTCGGCTATTATCCCAACGCCCTCGATCCGGATCGCACGACTTCGGCGAAGGCCGTCGCGCACATCAAGAAGGTCATTCGCGCCTCGGCGCTGCTCGGCATCAAGCACATGAACACCTTCATCGGCCGGGACTGGACCAAGTCCGTCGATGACAACTGGCCGCGCTTTCTCAAGACGTGGCGGCCGATCATCGAACTGGCCGAGGGTCTCGACGTGAAAATCGGCATCGAGAACTGCGCGATGTTCTTCACCAACGACGAATGGCCCGGTGGCAAGAACCTCGCCTATTGCCCCGCGATCTGGCGGCGCATGTTTCACGACATTCCCTCCAAACATTTCGGCTTGAACTACGATCCCTCGCATCTCGTGTGGATGCATATGGACTGGGAGAAGCCGCTGCACGAGTTCAAGGACCGGCTGCATCATCTTCATGCGAAGGATGTGCGCCTGTATCCCGACCGGCTCGATGACGTGGGCATCCTGGCCACGCCGCTGGAGTATCATCAACCGCGCATCCCCGGCTTCGGCGAGATCGACTGGGGCGATTATCTCGGGACGGTGAAGGAGATCGGCTACCGGGGTCCGGTGTGCATCGAGGTCGAGGACGACACGTTTGGTAAAACGCTCAAGGGCCGGAAGGAAGCCGTGCGCGTCGCGGGGAACGTGTTGCGGCCGTTCTTTGCCTGACCCGCTCAGCCGCCGTGGCGCGGCGGAACCGGCGCGGCACCGAGGACGTTGCCGATCATGCTGCTCAGCGAATCGAAGGTGAAGGGCTTCATCAGCAACTCGGCCACACCGGCGGCGCGCACCCGTTCCCGGCTGGCGCTGGCGTGGTAGCCGGTGGTCAGGATGACCGGCAGCTTGGGCCGGCAGCTTAAAATGCGGTTGGAGAGTTCCAAGCCGGTGAGCCGAGGCATGGTCTGGTCGCTGATCACGAGGTCGTATTTCTCGGGGGACGCTTCAAAAGCCTCCCACGCGGCGGGGCTTTCCGTGAAGACCTCCACGGTGAATCCAAGCCGTTCCAGCATCAGCTTGCCGACCCGCACCAACGCCGGTTCATCATCCACAAGCATCACCCGCCGGCCGGCCCCGGCGACCACCGATCCCGGCGGCGTGACCGTTTCCGGCGGAGCCTCGGTGGCGGCGGGCAGATAAACCTCGATGTGCGTCCCCTGAGCCGGTGCGCTGCGCACGCGGATGGCGCCCTTGTGCTCGCGGACAATTCCGTGAACCACGGCGAGGCCGAGGCCGGTGCCCTGGCCCGGACCTTTCGTGGTGAAGAAGGGATCGAAAATCCGGGTCTGCAACGCGGTGTCCATGCCGTGCCCGTTGTCGGAAACGGTGAGCACTGCGTAATCCCCGGGACGCATCTCCGGCTGCAATGGCTCGGTGAGGTGCGCGGAGCTGGTGGTGATTTCGATGATGCCGCCGCTCTCGGGGATGGCATGCACCGAGTTGGCCGCGAGGTTAATAACGATCTGATGAATCTGCGTCGGGTCGGCCATGACCAGCGGCGCGCCCGGATCAAGGTGCAGCCGGACCTCGATCGAGCTGGGAATCGTCGCCCGCAGAAACTGAAGGGCCTCTTGAATGACTTCCGCCAGCCGGACCGGTTGGAGGAACTGTGGCTGTTGCCGGCTGAAGGTGAGAATCTGTTCCACCAGCAGTTTGGCGCGATGCGCGGCCTTCAACACTTCGCCCAGATCGTTGCGGGAGGGCGACGCTGCGGGCAGGTCCTGCCGGACGAGTTCGGAGAAGCCGATGATCGCACCCAGAATGTTGTTGAAGTCATGGGCGATGCCGCCGGCCAGGGTGCCCAGGGCCTCCATCTTGTGCGCCTGGCGCAACTGCGTCTCCAACTGGAGGCGCTCCTGCTCTGCCTGCTTGCGCTCGGTGATGTCGGTGATCGTCCCCACCATCCGCAGGGGCGCTCCGGATTCGTCCCGCGTGACCACCTTGCCGCGATCGGAGAACCAGCGGTATTCGCCGGTCTTCGTGCGCAGACGGATTTCGCCCTGCTTGAGTGGCGTCCGTCCGAGGAGGTGCGCTTCGAACGACTGCTTGACGGTGTCCGCGTCCTCCGGGTGAAGAATCTTGTAAAAGAACTCAATCTCCTGGGGTACCTCGTCGGGTTCGTAGCCCAGCAAGCGGGCCCACTGCGGACTGAAGTAAACTTTTCCGGTCTTGATGCTCCAATCCCAGAGCCCGTCGCAGGTTGCATCCAGCGCGTATTTGAGCCGTTGTTCGCTCTCGAGCAATGCCGCCTCGGCCTGCTTGCGGTCGGTGATGTCCAGTTGGGTGCCCGTCAGGCGCAGGGGCTGGCCATCGGCATCGCGGCTCACCACGCGACCGCGATTGAGCACCCAGCGCGCGCCGCCGCAGGGCGTACACATGCGGCATTCGATCTCAAAGAAGTCGGTCTCCCCCGCCAGGTGGGCTTGCACCGCCCGCAGGACCAGCGATTTGTCCTCGGGATGGATGCGGGAAGTCCAGGCCGTGATGGTCTGGTGGGCCGTATAAGGCTCGAGGTCCAGCATGGTGGCCCAGCGTTCGTTGAACACGATGGTGCCGCCCGTGATGTCCCAGTCCCAGGTGCCGAGATCGGCTCCGCGCAACGCCAGCTCCAGTCGTTGCTCGCTTTCCCGCAGCGCACGGGCGGCCTCCTCGGCTTCCCGCCGGCTGCGGGCCTCTTCGAGCGCCCGCCGGATCGCCGGGACGAGCCGGTTCAACCGGTCCTTGAGCACGTAATCGGTCGCACCGTTGCGCAGGGTCTCGATGGCCTTTTCCTCGCCCATTGAGCCGGAGACAAAAATGAAGGGAACGTGCAGTTGATTCGCGCGGACCAGGTCCAGGGCCTCATGTCCGTCAAAACCGGGCACGCGGTAGTCGGAAAGCACCACATCCGGCGCGAGGGTGCGCAACAGCCGCTCAAAGGCCTCGGCATTTTCCGCCAGATGCAAATCGCACTCGAGCCCCTCCTGGCGGAGCGACTCGCGGATGAGCTCCGCATCCAGCGGCCGGTCTTCAAGATGCAGAATGGTGAGCTTGCGGTTCAAAGACTTAAAGGAGTTGCCGCGATTTGCTCAGTTCGCAAGGTTCAGAATCTGCGGCGGCGGTTCGTTGATGCGCAACCAGAAGGCGCTGAGCGATTCGAGCACGGCTTGAAACTCGGGACCCACCGCCGGTTTGACGACATAGGCGTTGGCCCCCAGTTCATAACAACGGCACAGATCGGCTTCGGCTTTAGAAGCAGTGAGGATTATCACCGGAAGGACTTTCAACCGGGGATGGGCTCTCACCAGCGACAACACCTCAAACCCGTCCATGCGGGGTATCTTCAGCTCGAGCAGCAGGATGCCCGGCGGCTCCGGGCGCGTCGCGGCGTACGCACCGCGATGGAGGAGATAATCCAGGGCTTCCATACCATCACTGACCACGGCGACCTCCTCCCCCCATCCCAATCCGGAAAAAACGCTGAGCAATAGCTCGACATCCGCCGGGCTGTCATCCGCGTAAAGTATCCTCTGGTGATCCATGGCTGCGCTTCCCCATGCGCGGGATGAGGTTGCCTGATCTTGATCCGGGCGCATGGCTTTTCGGGGCGGCAGGGACAAAGCTGTCCGAATGGACCGTGGGCGGGAGTTATTTTCCAAGAGCCGGAACAGGGTCTTCAGGCGGCGTGCCGGCCGCGCGGCCGCCGGTCAAAACGCGTTTTAATGCACGGCCCATGGCAAGGCGCGCATCGTCAAAGAAGGTGTAGAAGATCGGCACGATCAGCAAGGTCAACAGCGTGGCCGTGGACATTCCGCCAATCAACGTCAGGCCGAAGCTCTTGTAGCTGATACCGATACTCGTGGGCTTGCTCATCGT
>CAYXDZ010000192.1:0-6620 GCA_964463815.1 uncultured Verrucomicrobiota bacterium
CGGCACGAGCAGGTGGAGCAGTTGCGTGACGCCCTCGAACAGGGCAAGTCCGCGATCCTCCAGACCGAGGACGAAGTGCTGCAATTGCGTGAGCGGCTGGGCGAACTCGATCACCAGATCAGCGAGTCGCAGCAACGCGGGATGGAACTGCGTTCGCAGATCGAGAAGCAGGAGCATCGCATCCAGTTCAACGAACAGCGCCTGCGCGAAATCGAGACGCAGAACGCCAGCGCGCTGGCCGAGATCACGCAATGCGACGAGCGCCGTCTCGCGGCCGAGCAGGAACTCGAATCGGTGAAGCAACGCCTTGAGGAATCGCGCGAGAAGGTCGAGCAGCAGCGCGGTCAACTGGAGGAGAAACGCGAGGCCTTGCGCGGGGTCGAGCAACAATTGATGGCGCGGCAGGAGGAACTGCGGCAGGCACAGTCGGCGGCGTTTGCGGCGGCACAGGAGTTGACCCGCCTGCGCAACGAACTCACGGCGCTCGATCTGCAAAAGCGGGGCAACCAGGTGCGGCTGGAGAAGCTGTCGTCCGAGAAAATCCAGCTCGAAGAAGAGCGCGTGCGGCTGGAAGCACGGCTGGGCGAATTCTCGCAGGCGATGCAGGTCGAGACATTGACGGTCGCGACCCGGCGCGGGACGGTCGAGGAACGCCAGACCCGGCTCAAGCAGCTCCACGTCGATCTCGGCGAGGCCACGAAGTCACTGGACGATCTGCTGCGGCAACAAGCCGAACGGCGCTCGAAGCTGAACGTGCTGACCGATCTCGACTCGGCGCACGAAGGTTTCAGCGAAGGCACGCTGGCGGCGCTCAAGGGCGCGAGCGGCGTGCTGGGTTCGCTCGCCGACAAGATTCGCGTGCCGGATGAATATGTGCCGGCGATCGAGGCGGCGCTGGGGCATCACCTGCAACTGGTGCTGACCGAGCAACCGGAGACGGCCGAGCAGATTCTCGCGGACCTGCGGAACAACCGGCGCGGCAAGGCGAGCATCGCCGCGCTGGGGTTGCAGCCGGACCACCAGCGTGTTGCCGGCAGCTTGCCGGCACTGGGAAGTGGTTCCGAAGCGGGGGGCCAAGATGTCCCCCACACGTTGATAGCGGCCGCGTCGGTCATTGAAGCCGAGGAATCCGTGCGTCCGCTGCTGGCGGCGTTGCTGGGCAGCACCCGTATCGTGCCCGATCTCGCGGCGGCGACGGCGGCGTATCGCGAATCGAACGGCGCGCTTGATTTCGTCACGCTCACCGGTGAGCTGCTCACGCGCCACGGCGTGTTCACGGGCGGTTCCGCGAATGGCAACGGCAAAGGCTCGGCCTCGATCCTCGCGCGCAAAAACCAAATCGACGTTTTGAAGAACGAGTTGGCCGCGTTGCAGACGCAGGTCGAGGAAGCCAGCCGGCGCAAGGGCGGCGTGCAGAGCGAGCAGACCGAGTTGCAGGCCGGGCTGCAACAGGCGCAGACGGAATTGCGCCAGACCGAGGTGACCATCGCCACGCGTCAGGGCGAACTGCGCGCGCTGGAGCAATCGCAACGCACGCTGAACCAGAAGATCGAGACGGTCGTTTACGAGATTCAAAGCCTCGCCGAGCAGGATCGCGAGGGGAACCAGAAGCGCGAGGAGATGTCCCAGCGCTTGAGCGAACTGGAGACGCGCGAGAAGGCGGCCACCGATCGGGTCACTGAACTGAGCACCGGGCTCGACGGTTTACGCGAACAACGCGAGGCGGCCAACGCGGTATTGACGGAGGCCAAGGTCGCTTTCGCCGCCGAGGAACAGATGCTCGCCTCGCTGCAACGCCAACAGGGACCGCTGGAGCAGCGCATCCGCGAACTCGGGCATCAGGCGGAGCAGCGGCGCAAGGAGGCGGAGGATTGCCTCGGTCGCAAGGCGCACAGCGAAGCGGAGATCGCCGACGCGCGGACGCAGATCGAGCGGCTCCAGCACGACCGCGAGCAGGTCAGTGCGCAGACGGCGTTGCTGGTCGGCCAGCGCGACGAGCGTCAAGGAGTGATTAGTGAACGCGAGGAGAAGCTGCGGGCCGAGCGCGAGTCGTTGAACCAGGTTCAGCAGCGTCGCAGCCAGCTCGAGGTCGAACTCGCGCAGAAGGACATGGCCGTCCAGAACCTGCGCCAGCGCATCCAGGAGAAGTATCAGCTCAACCTCGACGACATCCGCAGCGAGTGCATCACGATCACCTACGCCGATGAAGGCCCGGCGCGGGTGCAGACCGTTTCGCCGGAGGAGATGGCGCAGGCCGGCGTCGCTACCGATTGGAACGCGGTCGCCGAACAGGTCGCCGGATTGCAAAAGCGCATCGAGGAGATGGGGCCGGTGAACGTGGTCGCCATCGAGGAATACGAGGAAGCCGAGGAACGCCACAACTTCCTCACCACGCAGAACGACGACCTGACCAACGCCAAGACCGAGTTGATGGAAGTGTTGAACCGCATCAACACGCAGACGCGCGAGATGTTCGTGACGACGTTCAACCAGATCCGCGAGAACTTCCAGGTGCTGTTCACCGAGATCTTCGGCGGCGGCAAGGCCGACCTGCATCTCGCGGACGACGGCGACGTGCTGGAGAGCGGCATCGACATCGTGGCGCGTCCGCCCGGCAAACAGTTGCAAGGCATTTCATTGTTGTCCGGCGGCGAGCAGACGATGACGGCGGTGGCGTTGCTCTTCGCGATCTACCAGGTGAAGCCGAGTCCCTTCTGCGTGCTGGACGAACTGGACGCGCCGCTGGACGAGTCGAACATCAACCGCTTTGTGCGCGTGCTGCAGCGGTTCCTCGAGCAGTCGCAGTTCATCATCATCACGCACAACAAGCGGACCATCGGCATGGCTGATGTGCTGTACGGCGTGACGATGCAGGAACAGGGTGTCAGCCGGATCGTGAGCGTGAAGTTCCACAAGGCGGACGAAGCGGTGACGGATCATCAGCCGAAGGAGCTGGTGCCGAAAGCGGAAGGCCAGGAGCAGATGGAGGCCCTCGAAGACACGGCTCACACGCCGGATGAGACTCTAGAGATCGCGCTGGCGAAGTAGGGGAACGGCTTACTTCTGATTCCACGACTGTACCACGGTCAGCGCCTTGAGCATGTCCAGGGCGCGGACCAGCGAGGGATCTTTCAGCATCGGTGCCGACACGGTCGTTGGCGCGGGCGTGTTGGTGATGAGTTGTTGCAGGGAGATGCCCTCGCGGCGCTGGCGCACCAGATCGGCTTCGGTCACGCGCCGGCGGGTGACGGCCGCGCGCTCGGCGGCGGCCGGATTGGCTTCCCAGAATGGATCGTTCAAGTAGCGACGATCATCCTCGGCGGAGGTGGGCACCTGAATGTCGGGTGTGAGGCCGGAACGCGGCAACCCCGAGCCGTCCGCGAGCCGAACCGGCTGGCTCGCGATGCGGATAATCTGACCGTTCGACAGCGTGAACTCCTCGAACAACGCGGCCTGGCCCGCCGTCCGGCTGCCGATGATTAGTCCGGTTTTGAGCTGGCGCAGGGCGGCGGCCAGCGCTTCACCCGCACCGGCCGTGGCCTGGTTGGTTAAGGCCATCACGGGAACCAAAATCGCCTCGGCTTCGGGGGGCCCCGCGTGCTTGGCCTCGCCCACCTGCAACAAAACCCCTTCTGCGTCGGTAAACAAAGCTGCAGCTTGCGCGGCGGCGGCGTAGTCCGTCCCGCCCGCGAACCGGAGATCCAGCACCAAGCCTTTCAACGGCCCGTCGGCCAGGAGCTTCTCGATGGCTTCCCGCAAAGCCGCGCGCAGTCCCTCCCGCACCACGCCCACGCGCAGATAGCCGAAGTCCGCGCGGTAGCGCTCAGCTTTGGCAATGAGCGTGTTGGTGTCGGCACCGGTGTCCGCCGGTCGCTCCAGCGTCACGTGCGGTTTGAGCTGTTCGATCAGGCCATTGACCGCCGCGGCGTTCAGCTCTTCATCCGAGGTGTCCGCGAGATGCTGGCGGATCAGTTGATGGATTTCCTCGAAGGGGACGACTGTGGGCGCGCTAGTTTCATTCGCCGCGTCCTGCCCGTTCGCGGTTGTGGAGAAAACGAGCGCGAAGAGCAGCGCGAGCCGGCAAGTGGCGGTGAGTGGTTTCATGATGACGGGACGCTCAACGCAGCGCCTTGGCGGCAATATCCCGGCGGAACTGCGCGCCGTCGAACTGAATTTTGTCCACCGCAACGTAGGCGGCGTCGCGGGCGGCCTGCAAGGTCGGCGCCCAACTCGTCACGCCGAGCACGCGCCCGCCGTTCGTCACCACCTGGCCGTCTTTTGACGTAGTGCCGGCATGAAAGACTTTCGTGTTTGGCAGTCCGGCGGCGGCGTCCAGACCCGCGATGGGTTGGCCCTTGGGATAACTTCCCGGGTAACCGCCCGAGGCCATGACGACGCACACGCAGGCGTCGGTGGACCATTCGAGCGTCACGCGGTCGAGGGTGCCGTCGATGCTGGCCTCGAGCAACTCGAGCAGATCGTTCTGCAAGCGCGGCAGATAAACCTGTGTCTCGGGATCGCCGAAGCGCGAGTTGAACTCGAGCACTTTGGGCCCGTCCTTTGTGAGCATCACGCCGGGATACAGAATGCCGCGATAGTCGATGCCTTCCTGCGCGCAGCCGGCCAGCCAGGGTTGGATGATCGCATCGGCAATGGTTTGATACTCGGCGTCGGTAAGAAACGGGGCGGGGGAATAAGTGCCCATGCCACCCGTGTTTAAACCGAGGTCGCCATCAAGCGCGCGTTTGTGATCCTGCGAACTGGGAAACAACTTTGCTGTCCGGCCGTCACAGAGAAAGTGCAGCGAAACCTCCATGCCCTCAATCAGTTCCTGAATGAGGATGCGGTCGCCGGACTTGCCGAACGCTTTGCTGACGAGAATTTCGTCGATGGCGCGTTCCGCTTCCGCCTCCGTCTGGCAGATCAACACGCCCTTGCCGAGTGCGAGACCATCGGCTTTCACGGCGCAACGTCCGTTCAGTTTCGCCGCGAAGGATTTGGCGGAATCGGCGTCGCGGAACGAGCCGGACTGCATGGTCGGGATGCCGTGGCGCTCCATGAATTCCTGGGCGAAGACCTTGCTCGATTCAAACTGCGCGGCCTGCTGGTTCGGCCCCCAGATGCGCAGGCCCGCCGATTGGAACAAGTCCACCACGCCGAGCGCGAGCGGGTTGTCCGGGCCGACGACCGTGAGGTCGATCTGCTGTTCGCGGGCGAAGGCCAGCAAGGCCGGCAAGTCCTCGGCACCGATGACCGGGCACTCCACCGCGCTGCCGTTCGCGGCGAGTTGCTCGCGCGCGATGCCGGCGTTGCCGGGGGCGCACCACAGCCGCGTGATGCGCGGGGATTGCGCAAGCTTCCAGACGAGGGCGTGTTCCCGGCCGCCCGAGCCGATGACGAGGACGTTCATGAGGCCCGCGATGAAACAGGAAATCCGCGGCCGGGGAAAAGGAAAACCGCGCCGTCCGCAAACGCGCGGCCTTGGAAAGTTTGCCCGGCCATCAAGCCAGCTTCGTCACCCCGGTTCCCTTGGTGATCTCGCCGATGATCCACGCGGGATGATTGGCGGCCTTGATCGCGCGCAGGATGGCGTCCGCTCGGTCGGCGGCCACGACGGCCACCATGCCGATGCCCATGTTGAACACCTGATACATTTCGCGTTCCTCGACCCGGCCGCCGCGCTGGATCATGTCAAACACCGGCAGCACCGGCCAGGCACCGCGCCGGATCACACAATCGCAGTTCTTCGGCAGGACGCGCGGAATGTTGTCAATGAACCCGCCGCCGGTGATATGGGCCAGGCCTTTGAGTGCGCCCGGTTTTCCCGGCCGGTTGAACTTGCGGATCAAGTCCTGTACGAGCAATCCGTAGCTGACATGGACTTTGAGGAACTCTTCGCCGAGCGTGCAGCCGAGTTCGGCGACGCGGCGTTTGAGGGGCAACTTGAGCTGTTCCTGGAGCACCTTGCGCGCGAGGGAATAGCCGTTCGTGTGCAGGCCGCTGGAGGCGATGCCGAGCACCACGTCACCGCGTTTGATGGTCTTTTGGCCGTTCAACATGCGGGACTTGTCCACCACGCCGACGATGGTGCCGCTCACGTCATATTCACCCGGTTGATAAAAGCCCGGCATCTGCGCCGTCTCGCCGCCGATGAGCGCGCAGCGGTTGTCCGCGCAGGCCTTCGCGAAGCCCTTGACGATGTCAGTGAAGACGTGCGGCTCCAGTTTGCCGGTGCCGAGGTAATCGAGGAAGAAGAGCGGTTCCGCGCCGAGGACCGCGATGTCGTCGATGCAATGGTTGACGAGGTCCTGGCCGATGGTGTCGTGGCGGTCCATCGCAAAGGCGATCTTGAGCTTGGTGCCGACGCCATCGACGCTGGAAACGAGCACGGGCTGGCGGTGCTTCCGGGTGTCGAGCGCGAACAGGCCGCCAAACCCGCCGACCTTGCCGAGCACCTCCCGCCGGTGGGTGCTGGCGAGCAGTTGGGGCAACGTTCCTTTGACCTGGTTGCCGAGCTGGATGTCCACCCCGGCGCGGGCGTAAGCGGATTTCTTCATAAAAAAGCGGCGCGCAGAATGGCGGCAGCCAGGCGGCGTGTCGAGTGGGGAGATGACGGTCGA
>CAYXDZ010000193.1:0-6589 GCA_964463815.1 uncultured Verrucomicrobiota bacterium
CTGAACTTCGAGGCGATGCGCGTCGGCGAGCGCGTGAGCAGCGACGAATACGAAAAGGAATCCGTCGCCGACTTCGCGTTGTGGAAGGCGCGCGTGCCCGAGGATGGCGAGGTGTTCTGGGACAGTCCGTGGGGTCAGGGCCGGCCCGGCTGGCACATCGAGTGTTCGGCGATGAGCATGAAGCTGCTCGGCGAGAGCTTCGATCTGCACCTCGGCGGCGAGGATCTGATCTTCCCGCATCACGAGGACGAGATCGCGCAGAGCGAAGGCGCGACCGGCCGGCCGTTCGTGAAATACTGGATGCACGGCGCGCACCTGCTGGTCGAGGGGAAGAAGATGAGCAAGTCGCTGGGAAATTTCTTTACGCTGCGCGACCTGCTGGCGAAGGGGTTCACGGGTCGGGAGATTCGCTACCTGCTGCTCAGCTCGCATTACCGCGAGACATTTAATTTCACGTTGGAAGGATTGGCGGGTGCGCGGACGGCGCTGGCGCGGATCGACGAATGCCTGGCCAAGCTGCGGGAATTGGCGGGAGCGCCGGCCGCCGGCCAGGCTAATTTTTCCGCACCTCAATACGCCGGGCCGGAGGCCGGCGCTCCGGCCGGCTTGATCGCGCGCTTCACCGCCGCGATGGATGAAGACTTGAACGTCTCCGGCGCGTGGGGCGTGGTCTTCGAGTGGGTGCGCGAGACCAACCGCAAACTGGCGGCGGGCGAAGTGGCTCACGAACAGGCCGTAACCGCGTTGACTGCCTGGGAGCTGGTGGAAGCGGTTTTGGGCATCGGTGCCAGGACGGAAACCGAAGTTCCCGCCGAACTGCTGGCACTGCTCGAGGAGCGCCAGGCCGCCCGCAAGGCGAGGGACTTCAAACGCGCTGACGCCATTCGTGACGAACTGAAGGCCAAGGGCTGGGTCATCGAGGACACCCCCAAAGGGCCGCGCTTGAAAAAGTTGTGAACCGCCGGGAAATGGCTATGCTCCCGCCCATGTTCACGAACGCATTGAGACTTCCGGCGCTGGTCGCCGTGCTGGCAGGTGCCTGGCCGACCGCCGCTGCCGGGCAACCGGCGGGCGCCCTGCCGCCGTCCGTATCCGTTTTCCCCGCCCCCCCCACGCCGCCAGCCCCGACCGAGCAACCGGCGGAAGCAACCACGCCGGCCTTCCAACCCGCCGTCCGCATCCCGCGCTCCCTGCCCGTGGCCAACCCCACCGCCACGCTGGGACCGCTGACCAACCTGGTGTTCGACGCGGAGGTCAAGGAGCAGACGTTCGAGCCGGCGAAGTATGAATCCGACTTCACCTTTGCCGTGACGAATGTCTCGTCCGTGCCGGTGGTCGTCCAGGCGGTGCGGACTTCCTGCGGTTGCACGGTCGCCCAGATGCCCAACCTGCCGTGGACGTTGCAGCCGGGTGAGCACGGCAGTTTCGGCATTCACATGGATTTGCGCGGCAAACACGGCTCGATCACGAAGTCGGTGTTTGTCATGACCGACCAGGGCAACAAAACCCTCTACGTGCGCGGCATCATTCCCGCGCAGCCGGCGATGAACGACGATCAACGGGCGCGGAACATGATGATCGCGAAAGCGGACCGGCAGGCAGTGTTCAAGGGCGATTGCGCGTCGTGCCACGCGACGCCGACGTTCGGCAAGACGGGCAGCCAGTTGTACGAGGCGGCCTGCGGCATCTGCCACGAGGGCGCGCACCGGAACGAGATGGTGCCCGACCTGAACATCGCCAAGGAAGCGCGGGATCAGAATTACTGGCGGCAGTGGATCACCAACGGCAAGGAGGGCACCTTGATGCCGGCCTTTGGCAAACAGCACGGCGGCCCCCTCACGGACGCGCAGATCATTTCGCTGGCGCATTTCCTCACGCGCAAGTTTCAAGACCCGCAGAATGCACCCGTCGCCCAACCGGTGCCGCAGCCGTGAGCCGCGGAGTGTTCATCACCTTTGAGGGCACGGAAGGCGGCGGGAAATCCACGCAGCTCAAGCTGTTGGCGGCCCGGCTGCGCGCGGAGGGTCGTGAAGTGATTGAACTTCGCGAACCAGGGGGAACCCCCGTCGGCGAGGAGATCCGCCACCTGCTCAAGCACAGCGAGGCCAACCGGGCGATGACGGCCGAGACCGAGCTGCTGCTCATGTGCGCCAGCCGCGCGCAACTCGTGCGTGAAGTCATCCGACCGGCGCTTGCAGCGGGAAAGATGGTGCTGTGCGACCGCTTCTTTGATTCCACGACCGCCTACCAGGGCCACGGCCGGCAATTGGATCTGGCCCGGGTACAGTCCGTGATCGAACTGGCGGTGGGCGACACGCGGCCGAACCTCACGCTTTTTTTGCATGTCCCGATCGCAGTAAGCGAGCAGCGGCAGCGGGCACGGGAACAGACGCAACCCCAATTGCGAGACCGGTTCGAGGAGGCGGACCGCGCCTTTTTCGAGCGCGTCGAACAGGGCTTTCAGGCCATCGCACGCGCGGAGCCGGAACGGTTCGTGACCGTGGATGCGACGCCTGCCATTGAAGCGGTCCACGCCGCCATCTGGCGGCAGGTCGCCGCCACACTGAGCTGAAACTCAAGCGGCGAGGAAGCCGGGGAAAGGCCGCAGGCTCACCAGCGCGTTGGCGTCGAGGATCAAGCCCACCCGGCCATCGCCCAGAATCGCGCCGCCGGCGATGGCGGGTGCTTGCCGGAAGGTATCGCCCAGACTCTTGATCACGATCTCCTGTTTGCCGAGCAGTTCATCCACCAGCAGGCACTTGGTCCTCCCGTTGCTTTCCACGACGACCAGCAAAGCTTCCGTGGGATCGGTGGTGCGTGGGTTCACGTCATAAAACTCGTGCAAGCGCAGCAGCGGGATCAACTGGCCGCGCACGTTTACCATCTCCCCTTGTTCGGGAGTGGTCGCGAGCATCTCCCGGCGGGGGCGAAGGGCTTCCCGGACCGACAATGTGGGCAGGATGAACCGCTGCTCACCGACGGCGACAATCAAGCCATCGATGATCGCCAGCGTCAGTGGCAGCGAAAGAGTGAACGTGGTGCCCTGTCCGGGAGTGGATTCGAGGCCGATCTTGCCACGCAGTTTCTCAATGTTCCGGCGAACGACATCCATGCCCACGCCGCGCCCGGAGATTTCCGTGACGGACTCGGCGGTTGAGAAGCCGGCGGCAAAGATAAGCGCCCAGGCCTCCCGTTCGGTCAACCGGTCCTGCCCGGTGATGAGGCCCCGCTCGCGCGCCCGCGCCAGGAGCTTCTGGGGGTTCAACCCGCGACCGTCATCCTGCACTTGAATGACGATGTTGCCGCCCCGGTGGAACGCGCTCAACCAAATGGTGCCCACCGGGTTTTTACCCGCGCTCACACGCTCCTCTGGCGGCTCGATGCCGTGGTCGATGCTGTTGCGGATCAGGTGAACCAGTGGATCAGCAATCTCCTCCACGAGTGTGCGATCAAGTTCGGTGTCCTCACCCTGAAGCAACAACTTAATCTGCTTGCCCTGCTGACTCGAAACATCGCGCACAAGGCGGATCATTTTTTGGAAGGTGGCGCGCACCGGCACCATGCGCAGCGACAGCGCATTGCGTTGCAGCTCCTTCGTGATGCGGGAAAGTTGCGCAAGCTTGCGGGTCAGTCGCTGGTTTTCAACCGCCGTGACCGAAACGTCCTGGCAAACTTGCGACTGGGCGATCACCAGTTCGCCCACCAACTCCATCAATGTATCGAGCTTCAGCGTATCGACCTTGATCACCCCGCTGTTCGGCGCGGCGTGAGCGTGGGTCGCGGCGGCCGGCTTTGGCGATGATGAAGAGTGCGCCGAAGTCGGCGTTGTGGCTCCCCCGCCAGCGACCGCGCGGACGCGGGCCAGCAGATCGCGCGTTGGCACCTTGATTTCCGGGCCGGCGGTTTTGCCCTTCGCCCGCGCGCTGATCACGTCGATGAACCGCCGCAGGGCGTCACTCCCGGCCAGCAGTAACTCGATGACCGGCCGGTTCACTGTCAGCTTCCGGGTGCGCGCCAGTTCGAGCACCGTTTCCAGTTCGTGCGCGAGTTCCTCGACGGGGTGGAGCTTCAAAAGCCCGGCCGTGCCCTTGAAGGTGTGAAACGCCCGGAAGATTGTGTTCAGCGTGTCGGCATCGGTCGGACTTTGTTCCAACACCAAAACGCCCTGCTCGATGTTCAGCAAGTGCTCCCGGGCTTCGGCGCAAAACTCGACCAGCAGCTCGCGATCATTATCCAGGTCCAGCAGCAAAGCCGGCTCATCCTCGCAACGGACGGTCGAGGCCACGGAAGCAGTTTGGGCGAGCGGCGTGAGCGGGCGGTCATTCAAGGCGTCGAGAATCGCTCCGTTCATCCAGCTTGCCCAGTCGCTCAACCGGTTGATCGAGTCCGCGTCGAAGGCGCATGAGGTGTGGAAAATTTCATCCACCACGACGAGCGCACGGCCGATGGCGGCGGCCATTTCGGGCGGCAGTTTGTCGGCCGAAGCCTGGAGTTCGTGGAGCAGGCAGTTGACCGGCAGCAGCCCGAGGTCTTTTCCCGGCTGGGCAAGCGCGACTTCGCGGGCAATCTGGCCGACAACATCGGCAATGCGGTGCAGGTTTTCGGGGTCGCGGTGGAACATGGCCCGGCGGGACCGGATAATTTGCCGGCCGCGCCGCTTCAAGTATCGGCCCGTAACCGGGAGACTTGAGGGCTTTCGGCGGGCGCTGGGCCGCCGGTTATTCGGCGGGCGTGGTGAGGAGTTGCGCGATCAACTCGGCGGCCTCGCGGATGTTGAACGGCTTGTTCAAGATGCGGGCACCCAGATGTTCCTCGACCAGGCTGCGCTCCTCGGCTTCGAGATAGCCCGAGGCGAGGACACATTTGGTGGTCGGCCAGCGAACGGAGATTTCCCGGATCAACTGCTGGCCCGTGATGCCCGTCATGTTGTAGTCGGTGAGCACCAGGTCCATCGGTTTCTCCTCCTTGCCGAGGATTTCCAGCGCCTCCTCACCACTTGCCGCCACCTGCACGGTGTAACCGGAGGCCTCGAGAAACGTGCGGGCGAAATCGCGGACCAGATCGAGATCGTCCACCACCAGCACGCGCCCGGTGCCGCGCTTTAGTTTTCGGGTGTTGTTTTTCTTGGGCGTGGCAATGCCGGCCGTGGCGTGCTCGGGCAGATAGATGTGAAAGGCGGTGCCCTTGCCGACCTCGGTTTCGATGTCGAGCAAACCACCAGCGTGGCGCACCACGCCGTGAACGATCGACATGCCGAGACCGGTGCCCTTGCCCTTGGCTTTCGTGGTGAAGAACGGGTCAAAAATCTTGCCGATCACGTCCGGCGGAATTCCCGAACCGGTGTCGCGTACGGTGCAGCGGACGTATTTGCCCCCGGCAGGTCGTTCATGACGGGCCGCCAGTGCCGGGGGCAGTTCGACAATTTCGTTGGCCAGTGTCAGTCGCCCGCCGTCCGGCATCGCATCGATCGCGTTGACACAGAGATTCAACAGCATCTGCTGCGCGCGCGTGGCATCGAGTCGCGCCCACGCCGGGCGGTCCGCCGGCTCGATGCGGACCTCGATTTTCTGCTTCAAGGACCGGCGGGCCATCGTACTGGCCTCGACAATCACTTCATTGAAATCGAGCACGACTTCGTTCTCGTCCGACACCCGGCTGAAGGTGAGGAGCTGCTGGGTGATTTCCGAAGCCCGCGTCGCCGCCTGATCGATCTGTTGCAGCGGTTCGCCGAGCGAGGTTGGCAGCAGGTCGTCGAGCAGCATCAACGCGACGTGCCCGCGGATTGCCTGAAGCAGGTTGTTGAAATCATGCGCGACCCCGGCCGCGAGCGCGCCGACGGTTTCCATCTTCTGCGCCTGGTACAACTGATTTTGCAGTTCGTTGAGCCGCGTCTGATCCGTGACCTTGTAAATCAACCCAAGGATGCGCCCCTCCTGCCGCCACGGCGCGATGCGGATGAACCAGTGCCGCCGGTTCGCGGGATCGGCCGCCTGCGTTTCGTAGAGCCGGCCATCGGCCAGGACTTGCTCCATCGCCTGGCGAATCTGGTCGCGATGCGCGGGATCGGGAATGGCCTCGAGCAGCGAGACGCCGGGCTTGGGTTTGCCGCTCCAGGACAGCCAGCCGTGTTGCAGCGGCATGCGCTCGGAGAAATTGTTTACGTGCGCCAGACGGAAGTCGCGGTCCAGCGTGTAGATCGCCGCATCCAGCGAATCCATGATGCTGACCACGACGTTGCGCTCGCGCCTCAGATCTTCCTGCAGGCGCTTCAGCAGGCTGATGTCGCGCTCGAACACGGCAAAGCCAAGCCGTTCGCCGAGCAGATCCACAATCGGCGAGAAGTTGGCCTGTACCGCGTATTCCGAACCATCCGCCCGGCGATTGACCAGCTCACCGCTCCAGTCCACTTCGTTCTCGAGATGCTGACGGCACGCCAGGAGCGCGGCCTCCTGTCCGGGCGACCGCAGGAAATCCGCCGGCCGGCCCAGCGCATCCTCGATGGTATACCCGGTCACCACCTGGAAGGCGCTGTTTACAAACGTCAGCCGAAATTCGGAATCGGTGAGGAAGATGACATCGGGCGTGGCGT
>CAYXDZ010000194.1:0-6577 GCA_964463815.1 uncultured Verrucomicrobiota bacterium
AGGGGGGAGCCAGATGGAAGAAAGACAATTTACAGAAAGACTTTTACACCCCCAACTACGGGAAAAAGAGGAATATGGAGATGGTAAAGGAGTTTGTTGAATTCATTAAAGCCAATGACATCAAGTTCGACGGGTTACGCGACTAAGCCTCAGCGAGACCAGCAGTTTTAGAATCCCAACGGGACACAATTAGAGTTATATAAATAAGGCGTTTGTGAATATTACAATTTAGGTTGCCATTCAGTTGACACTGGAACGACTAACGGGCACTATAAGGGCCAATGAAGGTGCCGAAGCAGCGGTTCAGGATTTTGCCGTACACGAATCCGCGGACGGGGACGGCCAGTTGGCGGGTCACGGGGACGCGGCGGAATGGGGAGCGGATTCGGGAGAATTTCGCGGACACTGCGGAGGCGCAGTATCGGCATACCGAACTGGAGGCGGAGTTCCATGCGACGAACGGGGTGGCGGCGCTGCGGGCAACCAGGTTGACGGATGAACAGGTCGGGATTGCAGAGGCGGCGTTCAAGCGACTGGAGCGGGATGAGGATTTGTTGACGGCGGTGGATCATTGGCTGCGCACGGGCAAGCCAGCAACGATCAAGGAATCGCCGCGGCTGGACGAGGCGTTGAAGGCGTACGAGGAATGGCTGGAGACGACCACGGATCTGCGGCCGATCACGAAGGGGCATCTGCGGCGGCGGGTCGGGCATTTCGTGCGCAACGTGGCGAACATGCGGGTGACGGACGTGCAGCCGGATCATATCGAGAAGTATCTGGCGCAGCGAAATGTGTCGGCGAACACCAAGGATGCCAATTGCCGGGCGATTTCGAGCTTCTTTACCTGGTGCATGAAGGGGAAGCGGCACTGGGCAATCAACAATCCGTGTTACGCGGTGGAGATCGAGGGGCTGACTTCCGATGACGACCGGGAGCCGGTGGTGCTGGCGGTGAAGGAATGCGAGGCGTTGTTGCGCGCGGCGGAGAAGTTTGAGAACGGGCGGCTGGTGCCATACGTCGCCCTTTGCTTGTTTGGCGGGTTGCGGCCATTCGAGACGGCGCGGCTGACGTGGGAGCAGGTGAACCTGGTGGATGGGGAAATCCGCTTGAAGGGGACGCAGACGAAGACGGGCAAAGGGCGGATTGTGGCGATCGAAAAGACGCTGAAGGCCTGGTTGAGCCGGTATCGCAAGGCCGGGGAGATTTACCGTCCGGCCTATGAGCCTGAACTGAAGGGCTTGCGGGCCAGCATTGGGTATGGCGCGCCGACGAAGGAGAATCCTAATCTCAAGCCGTGGGTGCCGGACGTGCTGCGGCACACGGCGATATCGCATTACTTCCGGACGACGGGCAGCTACGGGCGGACGGCGGAACAGTTCGGAAACTCGGAGGCGATCATCAAGAAGCATTACCAGGGACGGGTGAGCAGCGCGGACACAAAGAAGTTTTACGCGCTGCGGCCACAAGCAAAGTCGGCGTGATGCCCAGGGAAGACCTAGCCGTCATACCAAAATGCGGACTCGCGCCCGGGATTGTATTGGTCGGAGGCAGTCTGGCAAAATGGGGGAATGAAGAAGAAACCGGTTCAACCGCCCGCCGCTGCGGCCGCCTCATCGGAAATCAAGGTGCGGTGCGATCATCGGGAGGAGAAGCAGTTGGAATACTGGCCGCGGCCGACGGAGCTGCAACTGGCGGAACTGGCGGCGCGATTGGCGCGCACGCCGGTCATCGATCCGAAGCAGTTGGTCGGGGAGGCTTGGGCGATTTACTGGGAGAGCTGCCGGGTGATAGGGGAGGATCACAAGCAGGTCACCGAGTTCTTCGAGCACGAGGGGCGATGGCAGGACTTGCCGGACGCCGAGGCTGGGCGTCCGGTGCCGTCGTTGCCGGTGCCGAAACGTTACCCGGTGTCCTACAAGGAGGCGGAGCTGTTGTTGCTGCCGAAGCTGAAGGGGCGGACGGCGGAACGGGCGCGGGTGATGCGTGATTTCCTGTTTGCCGATTACGTTCGCAGCAAGATGGCGGAAGGTCAGTCGCCAGATGGACGAGCGAGCATCAGCCCGACCGGCGAGCAACTAAAACAATTGCAGGAGGAGTTCAAAGAGGCGGTCCCCGGTCTTTTCGGAGAGTTGCGCCGAATGACGTTCGACAAGGGGTATTTCGCGGCCTTTGCCGGGGAATTCCTGACCTGGTACCGGCGGCGGGACGGCATCATCAAGAGCATGGTGCGCGCGGATTCGGCACGGCGAGGCTGGCAGAAGCGGCGGCGGGAGAAGAAGGCGCGGACGGGAGCACGGCCCAAGTTCGGAGTGTTGCGACAGATTATGGAGTCGGCCGCGGCGCGGCCTCTTGACGGGAGCACGGGGCGGGAAAAAGCGTAGTTCGCAACGGCGTGTCGCGATTTGCATCGCGGCGAGAGCCGGGAACTCGTGTTTTGCATCGCGACGGTTGGGAGCCGTCGCGATTTGCATCCGGGGCGGCGTGTTTTGCAGGAGGAGCGCGGAACGGGGGCAATTCGGGCGTTTGCTAGGGATTGGGCATGCCGAAGAAATTCAACGCGACCGCCCGTCTCGCGTCACTCGACGGGCTGATGGAAACCCTCATCCCGGCCTTCCTGAATCCAGCGCCGTCGCGCGAAACCTTGCGCGAGTGGTTTGATGCGGCGCGCGTTCCGCGATTCAAGGCCAACCCCACGGCCAAACGTGGCGGTGGGCCGGTGTACTACTCGGTGGCGGCGGTGGAGAAGTTTCTCCAGAGCCGGACGTTGCCGTGCCGGCTGCCGGCGGGGTTCCCGGCAACGCGGGCTGTCGTCAAACCTGATTCAACCCAGTGAGGGCGCGATGGCTGGAATTTCTCTGAATCAAGCCGTCGGCGACCGCGAGTTGTGCGCGTGGCAGCCAGTGCGGGGCATCGTCTGGGTGCAAACGCGCGACCCGAAGCACGCGCAACGCCTGGCCCGGCGGCGCGATTCGAAGCGGGTCGTCGTGGGTGTGGCGGGCGGCTACCTCAAGACCTTCGAGCTCGCCCGCTCGATGGCGTGGGCGATCCGGTTGCTGGCACGCTACACTCGCGGCGAAACCGTCACTAATGAGGCATTGGACAGCGCCATTCGCCCGGTGACGAATCTTTCTTCCCAGGACTGACGGATGGATACTCTCGATCGAGCCCGACGTTATCTGGGTCGGCTGCCGGTCGCCGTCAGCGGCCAGGGCGGGCACAAGGCGACATTCCGTGCGGCGTGCGTGCTGGTGCATGGGTTCGCGCTGGGCGAGGCCGACGCGATGTCTCTTCTGCGGGAATGGAACCAGGGCTGCCAGCCGCCGTGGTCAGAAGGTGAACTGGTGCACAAGGTCACTTCAGCCGTGGCGACGGCGTCAACCCGGCCGCGCGGCTACCTGGCCGGCAACCAAAGCAGCGTGACGCCCGGCGCCGGCCGGCTGCCGCGCAAGCCGGTTCCAACGAAGCCCGCTCCCCGTTCGCTCCAATTCATCCCCGCGACTTTGAAACGCATCGCCGCCTTGCGGCCCGAGGTGGACGCACTGTTTGTCAAAGACCGCTCGCCGCTGCGGCCCGATACGCAAACGCCCGCCAGCTTTTTGCAACGGCTCTACCGTCCGGGCGAGCGCGTGATTGTCTTCGACGTGTTCCGATCCCAGGGCCGCCACGTCTGCGAATGCGTCGCGCCGCCGTACGACGCCGGATGCCTCGATCACTTAAGGCACGGCTGTCCCGACGGCGTGTGGTTCCTGTGCAACCCGGTGGACGGCGAGTTTCATGCCAACCCGCGTCTCGGCGGGAAACGGTCACGCCGCAGCGAGGAATCCGTGACGTCATGGCGCTACATGCTGCTCGAATCCGATGATGCCGAGCCGGCCGACTGGCTGGCGGCCCTGGCGCAAATGCCCCTGCGCATTGCCGCCATCTACACCTCGGGGGACCGCAGCATCCACGCGTTGGTCCGCTTGGATGCCGCCAGCAAGCCGGAATGGGATGCCGTCGCGCGGAAGCTCAAGCCGTTGCTGACCGTGATCGGTGCCGACACGAAATCGACCACCGCCGTGCGGCTCACCCGCCTGCCAGGCTGTCACCGTGGCCAATCCGGGCCACCTGCGCCCAAACTTCGGCCACCGCGCCGGCGCTGGGATCAGTCGCCACTGGAGTTCGACGCCATCGGCGATCCCATCTGGAATCCACCGCCGGAACCACAGCCCGACCCGCGCCTGGTGTGGACCGGTGGCACGCTCCAGGAATTGCTCTACCTCGATCCCGATCCGGACGGGGAACCGATCTGCCGCAAGCCGACGCGACGGGAAATCCACGCGCGCTGGCTGGCCGGATTTCCCGCGCGAACCCAGGAGGAAGCGCCGTGACCCTCACCAGTCCACAACCTGCCGCCGTCGAATCAGACGATCAGGTCGAACGCTTTGCCGAGTGGGCGGAGGAGAACGGCGTCGAAGGCGCGGCGGCGCTCAAACAGGAGCTTGAGCCTGTCCCGCCTCGCGCCCGGCCACTCGCGGATCTGGTACGGTTCCATGAGAACGACCCGAATGAACTCCTGCGTTCCCGTTACCTTTGTCGCGGCGGGGGACTGCTGCTGGTCGGCCCGACGGGCATTGGCAAAAGTTCGCTCTCCATGCAGTTGATGTTGTCCTGGGCGCTCGGGCGCGCCGCGTTCGGCATCCCGCCCACCCGTCCGCTCAAATCGCTGCTCATCCAGGCGGAGAACGACGATGGCGACCTGGCCGAGATGCGCGACGGCGTGCGCGCCGGGCTGGCGTTGTGCGAAGCGGATGCGCTGGCAGCGTATGGAAATATCATTGTGGCTCGGGAAGACAGCCTGAGCGGCGAGGAATTCTTCAAGGGCACGGTCGCGCCTTTGCTCTCCGAGCATCGGCCAGACCTGCTGTGGATTGATCCCGCTCTCGCCTATCTCGGCGGCGAAGCCAACTCGCAGAAGGATGTGGGCCGGTTTCTCCGTAATTGGCTCAATCCCTTGCTGCACCAGCATGCCTGCGGCTGCGTTGTCGTGCATCACACCAACAAGCCACCCAGCGGCCAGGAGAAATCCAACTGGCAGGCGGGCGACTTCGCCTATCTCGGCAGTGGCAGCGCCGAATGGGCCAACTGGGCGCGCGCCGTCCTCGTGATGCGCGCCGTGGGATCACATTCGGTCTTTGAACTGCGCGCCGGCAAGCGCGGCCCCCGCCTGAACTGGCGCGAGGACGACGGCGAGACGCGGCGTTACGCCCGCCACATCGCCCACGCGGACCAGCCCGGCGCCATCTGCTGGCGCGAAGCCGATCCATCCGAAGTGCCGACGGAAGCCCTGCCCGATCGTCCCCGCGGCAAGGATGACCTGCTGCCCCACGTGCCTATTGACAAACCGATCACCAAGGAGGCGTTGCGCAGCAAGGCCAACCGGGCGGGCATTGCGTTGAACAAGATCAACGGGCTGATCGCCGAACTGGTCGAGGACGGGAAACTGCACGAGTGGCGGGTGCGGCGAAAGGGAACCAATCCCCAGCGGCTGCTGGCCCGCTTTGCTCAACCAGAGGAGGAACTGCTTGAATAAGTCAGTTACTGGCGAGACTCGCACACGGCTGAAAAAAGCCGTGCGTGTCAGTCGTGCGCGTCCGCCAGAGACACACACACACGCCCCTATTCTATAGGGCGTGTGTGTGTCTGTCTCTCCGGCGTGGGTGGTTGTGGTGGAAAATGGAGAGGCCGTGTGAGTCTCGCCCTGGCTGGCAAGTAGCATAAACCGTGAACACGATGGACGCTGAAGGCGCCACACCTCAACCGCCGTTGCGGCGGAAACCTTACCTCACCGCCGACGGCACGCTGGTCATCCCGTTCGACTCGGACCCGAAATATCACTGGTGGAAAGGCGGCCAGAGCGTGAAGGACACGCTGGCAGAGATCAAAGCCGCTGAAACGCTCACGCAGCCAGGCGAATGCGACCACAGAGTAGTTCGGCCCGCGCTGGGTAGCACAAGCGTAGCACAACAGTATACTGTCGCGACGAATCTGGAAGTCCGCCGGTGGCGTAAGAGTGCGGTAATAGTGGGGTAAAATCGGGCGGGACGGAATTCGGACCTGACCGTTGGCGCGGCCGGGACCGCGGTGGCCCGGCTCTTGGCTCCGATAATGACACCGCCGATGAAACGGTCACTAATGAGGCGTTGGGTGACGCCATTTGCCGGCAGACGAATCTTTCCTCGCGCGCCCGGCAAACCACCCTACCGCCCGCCGGAGAACGGGCTCAAGGTGGATGCCGATGAAGACGGCGTGGGCGGTGATGACTCGGCGGATTGCCTGCGGTACCTGGTGGCGACGAAGGGCAGGACGGTTAGCGCGCGGAAGCTCAAGGGGCTTTAGGTCGAAGTTCGACTTCCCACAATGAGAGGCGGCCACAGGCCGCGCCAGTGTGACGCCCAGCAAGGAACAACAGCGCCATCGCGGCGTTGGCGTCCAGCCGATGGTTCGCCCCTCTTTGAGGTCTATCGAGTCACCTTGCAGGTGGGCAAGGCCTTTTGAAACCGCTGCACTCCGATGTCAGTGACCCGCGTCCCACTGA
>CAYXDZ010000195.1:0-6548 GCA_964463815.1 uncultured Verrucomicrobiota bacterium
GGTCTTTCATCCGCCAGCCTTGCCGGAGCGCGGCGAAGCTTTCCTTGCCGGTGCAGTCGAGCGTGATTGGCGCGCGGAATTCCGTCTCGCGGCCGGACTTGTCCTTCGCCCGCACGCCCGTCACCCGCTCGCCCTCCTTCAACAGGCCGGTCACGGTGGTTTCCTCGCGCACCTCCGCGCCCTTGCCGCGTGCGTAATCGAGGAGCATCTGATCAAATTCCGACCGGAGAATCTGCCAGCTTTGGGCGATGGTTTCGCGGTCGTAGCGGTTGAAAAAGTAGAAGGGCTGGCTGGCGCGACCGTTGGGCTGCACGAACTGCACGGAGTATTTCTTGACGAAGTGCGACTGCTTCATCCGGTCCACCAGACCGAGTCGCTCCAACGCGGGATACGTGAAGGGGATGAGCGATTCACCGACGTGATAACGGGGGAATTTTTCGCGCTCCAGCACGAGCACCCGGTGGCCCTGCTCGGCGAGCAACGTGGCCGCCGCGCACCCGGCCGGACCTGCGCCGATGATCAATACGTCATGGTTTTCGTTGGCTTGCATCGCGGAAAAATAATTGTGGTTTCAACTTTGCAAAGCGGCCGGCGGCAGAATCTCGACAATCTCGGCGAGTGACTGCTGATACGGATCAAACAGGGTGTTACGCCGGCCGTACAAGGTGGTGCGCGGGCCCACGCGCAGGGTCTGGCCGATCAGATCATCGGCGAGCAGCTTCAAGTAAGCCTTGGGCCGGCTGGAATGAACGACGGCGCAGTCCGCCAGGATGTGTCCGAGCGGCTCGCGTTCGCCCAGGATCAACTGCCGCGCCTTCGGCTCAAACAGGCTCAGGTTGATCTTGATCGCGCCAAACTCGACCGGCGCGTCGTCGTCGTCCTTTTCCAGCACGACCTCGCGGAAATAGAACCCGTTGCGTTGCTCGCGCCGCAGCACATGCACGTGAATCTTGCCGCCGTGAAATTTCTCCAGCGTGGGCGTCATGTCATGCTGATGAACGAGCAGCGAGCGATACGGCTCCGGCATCTCCTCGCCGCGAATCTGCTCAATCTCGGGCAGCGGCAGGCCCGCCAGCGAATAAAACTCGTCGAGCGGATAGGCCCAGGGGAGGACGGCCGGCGCGGCGGTGCGGGCGATGGTTGGTTCGGTCATGTGCGTTATGCGTAGCGCCCCGTTTCGTGTTCCGGTTTGAAGAATTTGCGCCGCAGCCGGTTGAACTGCCCACTTGGACCTCGCCGACGACTCAGGCGAGGATTCCCGCGTTGGGCATCTTGTGCTGGCAATGGGGTGGGCATCATCAGGTCAAAGTTGCGCGAGCGCGGCTTTGCGGTGGGCCGCAGAAGTGCGCCCCCAGTATTTCCCGCCCGGACGAGCTTTGCGAACCGGAGCAACCTTGGTCGAACCCTTGTTTTGAGCGGCGGAGTTCAAGGCTGCGACCAGGGAACGCAGGTCGTGGGCATGTTCCGCCAGCAGGGCTTCGCGCGCCGCGCGGACTTCGGCGATGGGATCAAGCGGCTTGGTTTTCATTTGGTCATCAATTCTTCGGTGGTGCAGATCACGGGGCAACGGTACCCCAGTTTGGCGCACAAGGCTTCGACTTTGGTAATAATGTTCACGTTGGCGATGTGGGCACAATTCCAGGTCAGCAAAAAATCCAGATGCGCCACGGCGGTAATGGCCACATGGAGCGCGTCCGCCCGTTTTTCAGCCGGCAGGCTCATGCGCCGGCTCAACTGGAGGGCCAGTTCCAAGGCTTCAGGAACGATTGTCAGATTCGTTGCGCTCGACAATGCGGCCAGCCGCCGTCGGGCCATCTCTGCATCGCCCCGGCGGACTTCTTCAATCACCGCCGAAGAGCAAAAGAGTTCAAAATCGTTTCTCCGGTTACGCCACCAAAGCCGGGTGCTGGCTTGCATCGCCGCCATGCGAACATCCTTGCTCGGCCGGGCCACGAGCAGACTCGGAATCGTGGTTTCAAGATAGACCGTTGGTTTCGCCATGGCGCGTCACGCGTAGCGCCCCGTTTCGTGTTCCGGCTTGAAGAACTCATGCAACAGCCGGTCGATTTGCAGCAGGCCCTCCCGCGTGACACCGATGCGGTCGCCGCCGTTGGTGAGGAAACCCCAGTCCCGCAAGCGCTGGAGCGGCTGGGCAAACTGTTCGCGCGGGTCCTTGCCGAATTTCTGGGTGAACTTCTCCGCGCTCACGCTGCCGAGTTTGAGCTGGAGCATGAACTCGCGGATGTAGTGCTCCTCCCAGGTCGGCGTCAGCGCGCGATACACGGGCAACTGGCCCGCGTTCACCGCCTCGACATACGGATCGAAGTCGTGCTGGTTCTGGTAGTGCATCCCGTTCAGATGACCAAAGCTCGCCACGCCGACGGACATGATGTCCGCGCCGGAGAACAGGCCCTCGCGATACACGAACTTCACTTTCGCCGGATCTTTCACGACGGTGGTCGTGCTGGTCATCGTGTAGCCGACCTTCTCGAACTCGCCGAACGCGTAATCCACCCAGCGGCGTTTCGTCTCCCAGTCGGCGACGGGCGCCACGAGTTTGCCCTCGGCCTTCATCTGCTTGAAGATGCCGGTGTTGTAGGGCACTTCCATCTGGTAGATCGTCACTGAATCAGGCTGGAGGGCGACGGCTTTGGCGACCGCTTCCTGCCACTTGTCCTCGGTCTCCTCGACCATGCCGGCGATGAGATCGATGTTGATCTGCGGGAAACCGATTTCGCGGGCAAACGCATACGCGCGGGCGATTTCCTTCGAGCGATGCGCCCGGCCGTTGATCTCAAGAATGTGATCGTCGAAGTGCTCGATGCCGAGGCTGAGGCGCGTCACACCGAGATCGCGGATGGCCTGCAGCTTGTGATCCGTCAGCGTGCCCGGCTCGGCCTCGAAGGTGACTTCCTCCACCTCGTCCCACGGCAGCAGGGCCTTCATGCCGTCGGTGAGGAACTTCAGTTGATCCGGCGACAGGTAGCTGGGCGTGCCACCGCCGAAATAGACGAACTTCGGTTTGCGTCCGCCGATGAAAGGCTTGGCCGCATAGACCGCGAACTCCTTCAACACGGCGTCGAGGTAACCGCGGATGGCACCCGCATCCTTGTCGGTGTAAACGCGGAAATAGCAAAAGTGACAGCGCTTCCGGCAGAAGGGAATGTGCGTGTACAGTCCGAGCGGCACGCCCGGTCGCGGGGGCTGCTCCAGCGACGCGAGGAAATCCGGGATCGCCTCCTTCTTCCAGAAC
The DNA here is from genome assembly GCA_964463815.1 of uncultured Verrucomicrobiota bacterium. Lineage (GTDB taxonomy): Bacteria > Verrucomicrobiota > Verrucomicrobiia > Limisphaerales > RI-55 > RI-55. The sequence goes on from CAYXDZ010000195.1 coordinate 3,254, forward strand.
GCGAAGGGCGGGTAATTCGAGACAAAGTAATTGCCGGCCGTCGTTTCCTTTTGGAAGACGGGCTTCGGCGCGGGCACCGGGGGTTCAACAGTCGTCGTGCTCATAGAATCATTTCGGGCCGAACGCATACAGGTTTCCGTCATCGCTCCCCACGAACACCATGCCATTCGCCACGGCGGGCGAGCTTTGCACGGGTTGACCGATCTCGTAGGACCACAGCTCGCTCCCATCGGCGAGGCTCAGCAAATACACCCGGCCGTCATCCGAGCCGATCACCACCTTGCCGTCGCAGATGACCGGCGAGCTGTCCACGCGGCCCCGCGAGGGAAAGACCCAGACCGCTTCGCCCGTCTGCTTGTCGAGGCAATGCACGCGCCGGTCGCGGCCACCCAGCACCACGCGGTCGGCATTCACGGCGGGCGAGGAGAAGTAGGGGAAGTTCCGGTCGCGATAGCTCCAGAGCTTCTCACCCTTCTCGATATCGACGGCCCACACCTCGTTGTCGTAATGGCCGAAGAACGCCAGGTTCCCGTCGAGGGCCACGGAACCCATGATGTAGGCACCGGCCTCGATCTCCTTCAGCTTCTCGCCCTGGTTCAGACCGACGACGTGCAGGAGCGCGTCGCAACCGCCGAACACCGTCCTGCCCTGGGCGACGGCGGGCGAACCGTTGATGTAATTGGCGGTTTCATAAGCCCAGTTGGTTTGGCCGGTCGCGGGATCCAGCGAATAGAGAAAAAAGTCATGGCTGCCGACGAGGATCGACTGCGGCTGGCCGTCCGGTCCGGCGATCCAGCTCGCGCCGCCGACGATCTTGTCGCCGGTCGTGAACACCCAGTTCGATTTCCCCGTCGCGGCGTCGAGCGAATAGAAATTCCCGCGCAGATCGCCGATGAACACCCGGCCGTCGAGCACGAGAGGGGTCGATTCGATGGCGTCTTCGGCGGCGAACTCCCAGCGCTTTGCTCCGGACTTCAAATCCAGGGCATGCAGCTTCTTGTCGTAAGAGCCGACGAAAACCGTGTCACCGACCACCACCGCCGCGCCCTTGATCGCGTCGCCGGTCTTGGCGGTCCACTTCAGGGTGAGATTCGTGCTGAGCGCTCCGCCCGCCACGCCGGTCAGGCCGGGATTGCCCCGGGCCATCGGCCAGTCAGCCGCACCGGCGAAGGTGCTCAAGCCCAGCAGAGACACGCTCAGCAGGCACGCGAGCCTTGCGCGGCTGGTGAGGGCGCAAAGCGCATTGGTGGCAGAATTCGAGATCATGATGGTCGGTTCGTGGAGCCTTGCTCGAACGGTTGGGACTATTCAGCAGGCCGGCCGGCTTGGCAAATAATTATTACCTATACGTAGTATTTGAATTCCGGGTGCTAATCGCTGGAGCGGACGTGGGCGACGGGACTTGAAGGAGTTTTCACGGGTATTCTGGCCATTCTGCTTCATGTTACGCCCGCCCAGTGCGGCAGCGTTTTGTGAAGCGGCCGAACCGGCAGAGCGGGTGAGGCCCCGCCGGCAAGTTTCGTGGACGACGTAGCGCAGAGCGGCACTCTGCCGTATCGCGGATGGTTAATCCGCCGAGGCTCCGACGGGTCGAGGCGGCCAGTCACATTCCAACGGCCCGGCCGAATGCCATTCGGCGACACAGCAGACTGCCAGTCTGCGCTACGGGCAGGCCGTCCGCCGCGGCACACGTCACCAACGCACACTTGACCCCCTGAATGCGGAGTGGCATTACCGATTCATGAATCCTTCGGGAAAAGCCCAAACCGGTGCGGCACAAAGCGACGGATCAGCAGATCCAAGGCGCAAGTTTCGGATTGTTGGAATCTTGATTGCCGTCTTGCTGATCATGGCAGTCTCACTGGCTGGTGTCTGGTGGCTTATGAAACACAGGGAATACGAGGCGCGGAAGCAATGGAAGGAGCGGGTGCTTGGGCAACTTGCCGAATCGGCGCGCTCCAGCGAAACGATTCGCCGGGAGCTTGACGATCTCAAAGGGGGACCGAAGCCGAACCTCGACTTTGGCTGGACGCATGAAAATGTGCTCTTAATGACCAACGGTGAATATATCGTTTACGCTCATCGGCACGGTGCCAACAATGGATTCGTGGATCACCTATTCCTTGGGCACGGCTCCGATGGTCGGTGGCTCTACAGCACGTACCATTTCTGCAATCGAATGGTCGCAGTTCAAGGGGATGCTCCACCGGGATCGATCGACGAGTTTGCAGAACGATATTCAGCACGGCAGTTTGATGGGAAATCAGATGAATGCCTCCAACCCACCTGGCCCCCTGTGCGATAACGAGCGGCTTTTTTCATCGTCTTGCTTCAGCATTCCCGACTTCCCGCCCACCCCGTCCTTCGCCACTCTCCCGCCATGTCCGAAGAAATTTTTGATGTCGTCAACGACCGCGACGAGGTGATTGGGCGCGAGCGCCGGAGCGAGGTGCATCGGCTCGATCTGAAGCATCGCGCGGTGCATGTGCTGGTGTTCAACGCACGGGGCGAACTGTTCCTCCAGAAACGCTCCCTGTTGAAAGACAACCATCCCGGCGTCTGGGACTCGTCCTCGTCCGGCCACCTCGACTCCGGCGAGGACTACGACGCCTGCGCCGTGCGCGAGCTCGGCGAGGAGATCGGCCTGTTCCTCGAGGAACCGCCCACGCGGCTCTTCAAGGTCGATGCCTGTCAGGAGACCGGCCAGGAATTCGTCTGGGTGTACCGCTGCGAAGCGGAGGGGCCGTTCACGTTGCATCCTGAGGAAATCGACGAAGGCGGCTGGTTCGCGCCCGCCGCGCTGCGACGCTGGCTCGAAGAAAAACCCCACGAGTTCGCCCCCGCCTTCGTGCTGATCTGGCGCAAGTTTGAAGAGTTGAACCAGGCGACGGATTGAGGCCAAGGTTCTCCGGTTATGAAAGCCTGGCTCCAGCGGCATGATCTCAGTACGGCCGAATTTGAAGTCGTCGGTGCCGCCGCGGCCATGCGCATTCTCCGGGAGTTCGACTGGCGGGCGGAGCGCGAGTTGCAGACCCAAAATCACAGCGACACGTGCGATTCCGGCCTGGGCCTGATGAGGGGTGACGGCCACATTCTTCACCTCTGTCCGGACGGCGACGGCGGTTGTCTGGTCCACTTCCATCAGCCAGTACGAAGCCGCATTTTGTGGTTTGGCCGCTCGCGGAAGACGGTGCAGAGCTGGCGGGCCGTTCCACCAGAACTGGCCGGACGAATGATAGAAGACCTGTTCAACGGAAACTACGAAAGCCTCCGGCGTCGGGAATAGACGCCACCC
>CAYXDZ010000196.1:0-6296 GCA_964463815.1 uncultured Verrucomicrobiota bacterium
CCCTGCCGGCCGCAGACCAACGGGTCTTCACGTTCTTTAGCATGCTGCCGAATTTCGAGCCCGCCGGCATTCTGTCCCGGCTGGCCGGCTGGCTGCGTCCGCACGACCGGCTGCTGCTCACCGCCAACCTGGCGCCCGGCGACGACTTCAACGCCGGCATGGCCCGGATTCTCCCGCAATACGACAACCCGGAAACGCGCGCGTGGCTTGCGACTTTTCTGGAGCAGGGCGGCGTGCTTCCCGCCGACGGCGAAATGACTTTTCATGTGGAGGCGCATCCCACCGAGGAAGGAATCCGCCGCGTAGTGGCCCGCTGGAGGTTTTCCCGCTCCTGCCGGTTGCAGGTAACGACCGGGGCGATTGATTTTGCGGCGGGTGACGAACTGGAGCTTTTCACTTCCGCCCGTTTTCAGAACCCGGGTGTCGTGAAGCAACTCCGGCGGCATGGGCTCAAAATCGAAGCGAGCTGGCTCGCACCCGATAGTGAGGAAGGACTTTACCTCTGCCGGTCGGCATCCGCTTGATAGCAGGCCAGCGTATCGAGCACCGCCCGCACCCGCGACACTTCATGGGTCCGGAACAGGTGCGTCCCGCCGAGTGCCGCCAGCACGGCGAAGAACGGTTCCGCGCACCGCACGTCCTCCGCAAAAAACTCGAACGCATGGGGCAGGGCCTGACAGATCGGGTGGCCCAGCGGCTTCAAACGAAATGACTGGAGAAAGGTCCGCATCTGGTGGCGCACCCGTTCCGCCGAGTCCTGCAGATTGCGGTAGTAAAAGCCCAGGCCCGGGTCGATGAAGAGCTTCCGGACCCCGCAAGCCTCCGCCGCTGCGCTCTGGCGGGCGAAGTATTCGTACATGACGGCCATGGGGTCGGCCGCAAACTTGAGCTCATCCACCGCGCGCACATGTCGGCCCTGAACGTAACAGAGAATGACGGCGGCGCGATGTTCGGCCACGAGTTCGAAGATGTCCCGGCTGCCGGTGCCGCGGGTGAGATTGATCACCGCCGCGCCCGCCTCCAGGCACTTCCGGGCGACCGGTGTCGAATAGGTTTCGGCTGAGATGGGAATCTTCCGCTTCCGCGCTTCGGCGAGGAGAGGCAGCACCAGGGATTGCTGCTTTTGCGCGCTCGCCCGCGCGGCGTGGGGCAGGGTAGACTCCGCACCGACATCAATCACCTCAGCCCCCTGCGCTCGCAAGGTTTCCAACCGTCGCAACGCCATGTCGAGTTTCAGGCAGACGCTCTCACGATACCAGGAATCGGCCGACAGGTTGATGACGCCCATGATCGCCGGCCGGGTGTTGAACTTAAGCCGACGGGAGCCCACCGGGAATTCCCTCACCTGGGCGGCCAGCGCGGCGGGATGTTCAGTCGCGAGTCGGGCAAGATCGGTGAGTGACAGCATGGGTGGAGTAAAGTGGTGGATGCTCCGGTAGGCAAGCGCGCCCGGGCAAGCGGCCCGGACTCTTAACCAAGGACAGTTCCCGCCGACAGCGGATGGCCGCTCAGGAATTCGCGGGCGGACATGCGGCGGGAACCTTCGGGTTGCAGTTCGAGAATCCTCAGCGCGCCTGTTCCGCAGGCCACGACCAGCTCTTCCCCCCCGGCGGCCAAGATCTCGCCCGGCCGACCGGGGCTACGCTCCTCGACTCGTCCCCGCCAGATTTTCAGCAGCCGGCTGCGTCCGCTGGTGCTCAGGTGAGTAAAAGCGACGGGCCACGGATTGAAACCGCGAATCTGGTTGAAGATCGCGCGGGCCGGCCGCGACCAGTCAATGCGCCCGTCTTCCTTGGTGATCTTGCGGGCGTAGGTGCTGCCTTCGGCCGGTTGGGTAACGGGTTGAAGCCGGCCGGCGATAAAGTCCGGTATCGTTCGCAGCAAGAGCTCAGCGCCCAAACCGGCGAGCCGGTCATGCAGTGTTTGCGCGTCGTCCTCGTCGTGAATCGGCGTGCGGGCTTCGGCAATCACGGGGCCTGTGTCGAGCCCGGCATCCATCTGCATCAGGCTCACGCCCGTTTCTGGTTCGCCTTCGACAATCGCCCACTGGATGGGGGCCGCGCCTCGGTATTTGGGCAGGATCGAAGTGTGAACGTTCAGGCACCCGTGCCGGGGAATGTCGAGCAGCGTCTGGGGCAAAATCTGGCCGTACGCCACGACCACCATCAACTCGGGCCGGAGCGAACGGATCAGTTCGATGAATTCGGGGTCACGCGCGCGTCGGGGTTTGTGCAGTGGCAAGCCGAGAGTTTCGGCCAACGCGCCAACGGGCGTCGGGCCGAGCTTGAGGTCGCGGCCCTTGGGCTTGTCCGGTTGGGTGACGACGGCGAGCAGTTCGATGCATTCCGCCTGGTGGAGCGCCCGAAGGCTGGCGCAGGCCAGTTCCGCGCTGCCCATGAAAATGACCGGCAGGCGGTTCATTGGCCCGGCGAATACTGGTTCGAGGTCAGTTGCGGTCGCCCAAGATCAGCCGGTCTTGGTCAATGCCGTAGCGTTGCAGCACGCGCGCGGTCGCGGCGGACAGGTCGCCGGCATCGAGCACGATCTTGCTCGGGGAATCACCGCGCGCGAACTCGATGATGTGGAAGCCGTCGCGTGGTTCCTGCAAGGCGGCTTCGATGTCCGGCAGGCGAACGATCTTCCGGCCGTTGATCTCGCGCACGAGCAGGCCGCGAATGCTTTGATAGCCCAGATTGTATGGGTCGGGGAGCACCACGGAGAGCACCACCAAGGCCTCCTGTTTTTCCGTCGGAATGGCCTGCTTGAGATACGCCAGCCGGAACGGGGCCCGCCGCTCCCAGTCGCCGCCCCAGCTTTCCAGGTAGGGAACGGTGAGCGGTTGAAACACGAACCCGCCGGCGATCAGATACTCCGGGGGTTGATCGAACACTTTGTCGGGAATGAGTTCATCCACAAATTCCGCCTTGGGCAGGATGTAATCGATTTTCATTCGTTGACCATCACGCCAGATGGTCATGGGTACCCGGTCGCCCGCCCAGCGTCCACCGCGCGTGGCGAGTGCTTCCAGCATGGTCCGGCCATAGATCGGATCCTGGTAATCGCCCTCGGGTCCGATTTCGAAGCCGTCGATTTCAAGGATGACATCCTTGGGTTTCAAGATGGACTCTTCACCGATTTTCGCCAGCGGCTGGATGACAATGACGCCGTGGTCGGTCTGTTCCATCTTGAGGGCCAGCAGCGTTTCCGGGTTCTCCGCGCGCTGCCAGTAGAAGTTGAAAAAGCCGAGGCCGGGGTAGGCGTCCTTTGCGCGGGCATCCATGACGGACTTGATAAAGGGTGCCGGCACCGCGAGGCCGCCGGAACCGGCCGAAGCCTCCATGAGGCCGATGATGCGACTGCCATCGATGACCGGTTCCCCGAAGCCGACGCCCGGCACTTCCCCGTTCAATTCGAGGTGCATGATGTCGATGAACGTCTGCCGGCCGGTTTCGACGCGGGCGCGATTGATCTCCAGCTTGCGGGCTTCGATCTTGCCCTCGCGCCAGCGCAGCACCCGAGCTTCCCCGCTCAAAGGAATCTTTGTCATCAGGGAGGCGGGCCGCAGGCCCGGCCAGAATTCGTCGTCGTCGGAGGTCAGGAGCGCGAGGTTGGCGTGGTAATCGATCCATTCCAGCTTGGCTGAATACCAGCGGCCGCGCCCGCCCTTCTGCACGCGCGCCAGCAGCAGATCATTCAACTGCTCGGCCGTCGTCAAAATGCTGCGCGAACTGATGACCACCCCGGATTTTTGAATGGACTGGCTGCGGCGGGTCCACGGCTGGATGTAGTTGTAGCCCTGGCGGTTGATTTCCAGGGTCACCAGGCTGCGCTCCCAGCGCGCCAGGTCGCGCGGCGCGGCCGAGTGGAGGGTGACGGGCGCCAGCAACAGCGCGCACAAAACGAGATTCAAGTGCTTCATAGGCGGCGGTCGGAGGCGATGCCAAATTGTTTCAGGATTTCCGGGTTGGCCTGCTCGGCTTGTGCGCGGTTGAGGCCTTCAACGTGATTCATCGGCGAAAACTCAATGACATGCTGGGCGTTCCGGTTCGATTCGAAGGCCCGGATGACATCCTCCATTTTGTCGATGCGGAGGCCGTTGATCTTGTCCACCATCAGGCGGCCCTTCACTTCAAAATTCGCGTTCACGGGATGCGTCAGCACATCCGCGAGCATCACCGGTTCGGTGCGCTTCTTCTCCGGTTCCATGTCGCGCCGGTAATACAGCTCGGCGATGATGTCCTGGCTCACGCTATCCATCCAGGAACGGCCGAGCGTGATCAGGTAATCGCGGCTCAAGGGCGTGAACACCAGGCCGCCATAAACGTAGTAGCGGGGCAGTGTGTACTGGCTGCCGGTCGCCGCATCATCCGTAAGCACATATACCGGCAGCTCGACCTTCACTTCCTCGCCCCCGCGCCAGACCACGAGCGGGACTTCCTCCCCGTGCTGGTATTCCGTCACGGCCATGCCGAGGTTCACGATGTTGCCGCGATACGTGATCGTGCCGTCGCTGGCCACCGGAAACTCCCCGACCTTCAACAGCACGTCATCGACCCGCAGGTGCTCCTTGGTCGTGTCCGGGATGATCGCGTCGATGCGCGCGCCCTGGTCATCGCCGGGCAGTTTGAGCCGCTCGCGCAAAGCCGGATTGAAGGTGTCGGTGAACTTGATGCCGGCCTGCGGGAAGCCGTGATACTTGCCGTCCTCGATGTCCTTGAGGAAATGGTTGATGACGTTGGGGGGAATGAAGAAGCCGGCGTTCTCGAGGCCGGGTTGACCTTGAAACGCGACGCCCACCACCTTGTCATCCTGAATCACCGGGCCGCCGCTGTTGCCGGGGTTGATCGCCGCGTCCGTTTGCACGGCCAGCAACGAACGGTTGCCGATGTTCACGTACGGTTGCAGCTCAATGCGCGAGACGACCCCGCGCGTATAGGAAATTTGCTCGCCACCGGCCGGATAACCATAGGTCACCACGGTTGAGCGAACCTCCGGCAGGTCGCCGATTTCCAGCGGCTCCAAGCCTTCGTAGAAACGTTCATCCTCAACTTCCAGCAAAGCGAGATCACAGTCGGGGCCAACGAAGGCGACTTTGGCCAGGTAGGGCCGCGGATCGCCGAGCCGCTTGAGGAGGATTTGCCGTGCCCAGTTCACGACGTGGGCGTTCGTCATGATCTTGCGGCCTTTGATGAGAAACCCGGTGCCGTTCCAGCGTTGCACGTTGTTGAACTGCCACGGCACATCCCAGCGCGGCGGCTGGGCAAACACCGTGATCTGAATGACGGATCGTTCGACTTCCGCGGCCGGAGCCACAAATGCGAACGCGAGGAGGAAACAAATCAGGGCTTTCAATCGCGCTCACTCTGCGGGCAGAGCATGGCCGGGTCAAGTTTGGAGGCGACGCTGAAGAGAAGTAAGCGGTAAGCAGTGGTTAGTAATCAGTCAGCGTTAAATGGTCGAAGCTCGATGGCCCACTGCTTACTGCTAACCGCCCCCACTCACTGGCTCGCTTTGACTTCAATGACGTCATGCGGCGCGGCTTCGCGCTGGCCGGCCGGCGTGACGCGGATGTAGCGCGCGCGCGCGCGCAATTCCGTGAGGTTGGCCGCCCCGAGATAGCCCATGCCCGATTGAATGCCGCCGATTAGTTGGACCAGCACCTTGTCGAGCGAGCCAGACACTTCTTTCAACGCCTCGACGCCTTCAGCTGCGATCTTGCGAGTGGTGTCCTGTTTGTCATGGCCGTAGCGCGCGGCCGAGCCGGCCTTCATCGCCGCTAGACTGCCCATGCCGCGATACTGTTTGTAAATCTTCCCGCTGATTTCCATCAACTCGCCCGGAGCCTCGGCGCAACCGGCCAGCAGGCTGCCACAAATCACCGCGTCCGCCAGCGTCAACGCCTTCACGATGTCGCCGGACTTCGTGATGCCGCCGTCGGCGAGAATGGTAACGCCCTTCCGCGCCGCCGTCCGCGAGGCGATATACAATGCCGTCAACTGCGGGATGCCCACCCCGGCCACGACCCGCGTCGTGCAGATCGAGCCCGGTCCCTGGCCGATCTTGATCGTGTTCGCGCCGCAGTCCGCCAGAAACTCCACGCCCGCCGCCGTGGTGACGTTGCCGGCGATGATCGCCAGTTGCGGAAACGCGTCCCGGATCATCCGCACCGTGTCGCCCACGCCTTTCGTGTGACCGTGCGCGGTCGAGACGGCGACGGCATCCACCCCGCGTTCCACCAGCCCGCCGAGGTGCGCGAGGCGGCCGGAAATGTCGAGGCGCTTGCGGATCTGGTGCGG
>CAYXDZ010000196.1:6306-6541 GCA_964463815.1 uncultured Verrucomicrobiota bacterium
CGAGGTGCGTCAGGATGCGGTCGCGGTCCAGTTCACCGAAGGCGTTGCGCGTGGCGGACACCGCGGCTCCGACGAGCAGCCGGAATTGCGCGTCGCGGGCCGGTTTGAACTGCGCGTTGCGTTCCTGCGTGATGCGCTCGATGTCGCTCATCGTGAACAAGCCGTGCAGCTTGCCCGTGTCATCCACCACCAGCAGCTTGTGAATGCCGGGGTGGTCGGTGAAGAACTTGTCCGC
>CAYXDZ010000197.1:0-4588 GCA_964463815.1 uncultured Verrucomicrobiota bacterium
TTCCGCGTGCGAACCGATCAAGCGGCTCTTGGCGCAACCAATCGCCGGCAGATCACAGAGCACGCCCAGATGACAGGCGATGCCGAACCGCCGGGGATGCGCCCTGCCCTGACCGTCACACATTAGCACATCGGGAACTTGCCGGAGCTTGCGCAGGGCCGCGAGCAACGCCGGGGCTTCGCGAAAGGAGAGCAGACCCGGAATGTAGGGAAAGCGAACGGGCCGGACGGCCGTGTGTTGCTCAATGGCGCAGTGCTTCAAACCATCCCAGAGCACAACCCCGGCAATGCAATTCGCCCCGTCCTTGGAAAACGCGGCATCGAGTCCGGCAATAAATCGCAGGGATGCCCGGTTGGGGGTGACCGTCACTTCCCTTGCCAGCCGGCGCTGAACGACAACGGCCGACCGGGGCGTCAGCCGCCAGGAGTGGGGAGCCCGGGGAATCTTCATGCCGGGCGGCGTTGGCGGTGACTCAGTGTTTGACCGGCAGGCAGCACTTCAACATCAGGCCGATGAAGAGCACCGAGCCGACGATCAACAGCCACGACGAACCATGCGAAGCGCGGACAATGCCGGCGACCAGCAACAGCGCGAAGAAAAGGAAGGCGGCGGAACCAAGCACAAATTTCATGGGCGCGAACATTAAGCGGCGTTTTCCGGCTTTCAAGCCCTGTTTCGAGTTGAACCCCCGATCCGCCGGCCGCTCATTCCAGCCAAGGGAACTTGATCAACACGCGATAGAACTCCCGGGGTTGCAGCCCGTCGATGGCGGCGGCATGCCCTTGCACACCGCTGGTTTGCACAGGAGTGCCACGCGGTTGCCAGTCGCCCGTCAGTTCGGTCGAGTACCACAATTCATAGTCCACATTGAACGAACCATCCCATTCGACCGCGGGCCCCACGCCCGGCACAAACGCCACCCGCAAATCGCGCGGCGTCGCGGGATAACCAGGTGGCAGCATCAGGTGGTTCGCCGGGTCGGTGGCGGCGAAGTATTCCTCGGGATCGAGGAAGCCATCGCCATCGGCGTCGCTGCCCAGCGGCGTGCCGAGCCCGCCGAGGAAGAAGTTCTGCCAGGCATCGGGCAGGCCGTTGCCGTCAAGATCGGCATAGCCGGCTTCGGGCACTTCCAAAACAGTGAGCTCAATCACTTCGAGATCGGCCGTGATACCGATGGGCGGCGTTCGTTCGAGCACAAACGCGCGCACCGCAACAATTGAATCCGGCGGAATGATCGCGCCGCCAGGCGGATGCCAGCGGTTTCCCGATGCCCCCAGCAGACGATAACGATCCACCCCGGCGAGCAGAAGCAGGCCGTCCGCTGGCGAAGGTGACTCAAAGTTGTAGTCCCACAGGGTGTACTTGCCGGTACGCACCAACTGGAGCCGGGGAGTGACCACGGCGAGCAACTGGTCGCGCAACTGGATCGCGGCGGCCTGCACGATCGGAAATAAATACCCGGCCGGCACCGGATCACCGCTGATGAATGAACGCAAGGCCTGAACCGGCGGGTCGAGCGGTGTGCCAGCCTGATTCGCCAGCATGGCCTGCGCGAACGCGGCTTCGGCGGTCGCCCGCAGCGGGGCAAAGACCTCGTCCTGCTGGAGGGTGGTGTTTATCTGCTGCCAGACATGCGCGAGTTCGTGGCCCGGCTGCTCAAAGGTGGCGGGTTGTTGCACGGCCATCACGTCCGCTTCGCTCAGGTAGCCCGCTTGCGGTGAGTTTGGTGAGTCCGCCAGCCGCGGACGACCCGCCAGCGACGGAATGCGGCCCAAGTCCAGCAACCGGGTGCCATACCAGTATTCGATGATGACCGCGCCAAGCGCGCTTGTCGGTCCGACGGTGAACTCCAGCGGTTCAGCATGAAATTCATCCACTGCCTGCTGGGCGGCAGCCAGCCAGGTCGCGACCGGATCGGCGGCGCTCAAGTCGATGGGGATGTCGGGCACCGGCGGAAACTCGACTCCGACCAAGGCCGTCATCGCCGGACCGACCAGCCCGCCACCCTCCACTGCGTAGCTGGCCGGAAACCAGGCCTGCTGTGAAATCACTCCGCGCTTCAACGTCACGTCCGCCACTTTGTGCAAACCGGGAATCTTGGTTCCCTTCGTCGCCGCCTGCCCCGGACTTGTCGGGTCGGAGAAAAACAAGTCCTGGTCGTCGGCGGGCACCACCGCCGAGTCCGCATCATCCCACACAAAGCTCGCGTCCTTTCCATCGAAGACCTTCACGTGTGGACCAGCCCGGCTGGCGGGATCGTGAGGATCGCTGCCGGCGAGCAGTTCCTTGAGATCGCTGTCGCCGTCACCATCGGAGTCGACCTTGGTCAGGTCGGTGCCGGCCAGCGCTTCAATCGCATCGGGCACACCGTCGCCGTCACCATCCGCATCGGCTGGCTGATCGATTTCAAAGACCGCGGACTGAATTGGACTCAGTGAACCACCGGTGTGCTCGCCGAAGTACTCAATCGTTGCACTCTGCGACAGCCAGACCGGCCCGACACCGGTCTGCCAGGGACCGACGTTCACGCGATAATGGACGCTCACATCGGCACCCGGCTGAAACGACACGGCGATCGACTTGGGATAATTGCCCGCCGAGGGCTGGATTCCCACCGGAGCGAGTCCGTTGGCGAGCGGTGATCCCGCGTAAAACAAACTCGATGATCGTTCCCATTGATTGCCGAGGACGCCGGCACCGACGCCCGGGACGACACCCGGTTGCAGACTTTGCGCGGCGGGATTCCCCAGACCAGCCGTCGGACCGCCAAAGGTTTCCACCACGGCGTCAACGAGGTTGCCATTTAGCTGCGCGCCGCTGGCCCAGTCACCCGCCGCGAATGATTCCACCAGCAACGGCGACGCGCCAAACGGATCACCCGTATAAAGCGCCACCGTGGTCTGACCACTCAGCGCCGGCGGCTCGGGCCAGTCTCCCTCGTTGACCGGTTCCAAGCCCGCACCGGAATCAATCGCCACGAGAAATTTGAAGCTGCTGTAGGGGCCGTCCCGCGAAAGCAGCACGACACTGTCACCACTCCCGGCAACGGCCGCGAACGACTCGCCCGGTGGTGGATCAAGTTGCTGGCGGAGCGCGAAGCCCTGACCGGGATTGAAGTCGTAGAAGCGGACGCTGCCGTCGTCGAAGAGAAAATGGGCCCCGCTTGAATGCGTGCCGTGCTGCAATTCCGCCCTGGTGATCGGTGCTCCCAGATTATACGATTCCACCGCTCCGCCGGTGGACGGGATCATGGCCACGCTGGTCAGCCCCGGAGCCCACGCCAGGAACCAGCCGGGCTGGCTGCCGCCCAAGGGATGACCCGCGACGAGCGTGGTGAACGGCTGGTTTAACGTCGCATTGAGAATTGAGTTCAATGGGCCGTAGATCGGTGTCGGGTTTTGCGCAAAAACCTGGATGAGCGGCCGCCCGTTGGAGCCGGCGTCCAACCGGAGAAAGGCCAGCGCCGGGTTGCTGGCGCTGGCGGAAGCACCTGACGTCGCGAATCCCAGCAGGCCTTCCTGGGCGAATCCCGACGAATACGCGGTCGTGCCGGTTACGGGCTCCTTGGTGACGAAATCCCAACCGCGCACGCCGACTTGCTGTGCGCCGGTGGTCGCGATCAACAATTCGCGCGGGGCCGCCCCGGTCAGTTCGCCGACCGCCGCCGCCATCGGTCCGGGACCGACGTCAAAAACCTCGGGAACGATCTCCGCCTGATCAAGCGTGTCACCCCAAATAATGAGCAGCTTGTTGGCGGCATAGGCCGGAATGATGATCTCTGCCTTCTGATCGTCGTTCAGATCGGCCGCCGTGAGGAAGCGACCATCAAAGTGGCTCGCGTAGCGCCGGACGGAAACATACTTCCACTCGGGATCACTCTTGTTCAAACCCCTGGCAATCGTGAGCAGTCCCAGTGTTTCGTCATAAGCCGCCGCCGAGATTCCGGTGGATTCACCGTCAACCCCCTCAAGCTTGAGGAAGTAATCCACTTGGGCGGCGGGTAGCGGCCGCGCCGGGACCAAGCAACCGGCCAGCAACAAGCACGTGCCAATGATTCGCGTGGGGCGGATCATCGGTAATCTGGAGATCAAAGCGTTTTTCATGGCTGAATGGGATTGGCGGCCGTCACGACTTCGGTGCGCAGCACTTCGATGGGTTCGCGATCCTGGCCGTGAACGACCACGGCCGCGCGGTAATTGCGGTCGGCAAGCAACGGATGCCGCACCCGGAACCACAGGCAGGTGGTGATGGGATCCTGCGTTCCAAACGCCCGGACGGCGAACGCCCGGTCAATGATGTCCAACTGGCCCGCCGCCTGACTGCTGGTGAGAATCTCATCCACGTAGTGACTGACCTGCAGCATCGTGCCGCGACTTTCGGCATCGGTTTGGTGCAGATAAACCGTGAAGGGCAACGGCACTTGGAGACGCGCGGCGAGGTCGCGGACATTGACGCGCGGTGGTTGCGGTGAAGTTTGGTCCGGCTGCGAGACCGACACCACTTCGCCGGGTTCAAAGCAGCCCACGCGAATCCACAGTTCGGTTGTCGGACGCCAGCCGATCTCGGGAATGAAGTCGCCCCAATCCAC
>CAYXDZ010000197.1:4688-6525 GCA_964463815.1 uncultured Verrucomicrobiota bacterium
TCAACAATCCCCCACTGGTCACCCACCCCGGCTTCGTTGCCTTCTTGAATGATGTTCGCCACGCCGGGCGGCGGCGGTGTGAGGGCAACTTCAAAGCGATCCACTCCCGGGCGCGGGCTGAACCATGCCACCACGGAATCCGTCGTTTGCTGACCGGGCATCACTTCCTCGGCCGGCTGAAAATGCGTGATGTTCGGCGTGGGGAATCCCTCCGTGCCCGGCGTTTCCACACAGCCGACCAGCGAGACCACACTGGGATTGCCATTCCGGTCGTAGTATTGGAGGAAGTAACAGGCGCGACCGGGATTCGCGGGTGGCGCGGTTTCGCAAATCTCCGCCACGTCGGGCACGCCATCACCGTTGGTGTCGAGGCGCGAGCGGTGTTGCAACACGAGCGGGCCTTCATCGCCGATGCGCCGGAACAACGCGACATCCCGCACCTCGTCGGGTGCGCCCAGGATGTTCACGCAGACGTCCATCAAGTCGCCGGTCTCCGGATCGAGGGGATCGATGAAGCCGCCGCCGCAGCCGAATGACGGAGCGCAATTCAGGTCACCGGTCCAGCGGTGTTCAGGATAGGTCGGTCCCGGATACTGAGGCTGCGTGCCCAGCCAGGCGGAGGTCTTGCCGGTGGCGGTGCCAAAGCGCGCCTGAAACAAGCCCGCGCCAGCAAAGGTCGGTCGGGCCGTCAATTGATTCAGTCCCCCAAAGGCATAACGCCCCAACAACTCGCCGGAAAGCTGGTTCCGAAACTCGACCCAGGCGATTCGAGGGCTGAGTCGCGTGGCGGTCAAGCGGAGCGGATCAGGCGGCGTGAAGGTGCCCAGTTGTTGCGTGATGGGAATCTGGCAGCACGGCACCCGCAACCGACCCTGCGGCTCGCCCGGACCCGCGAGGTCGTAGAGCGCGCCAGGAACCGGTCCGCTCGCGCCGCTGAGATTTCCATACCCGGCCGGGGACGGACAACTGGTGGCATCCTCCGCCACCAGGACAAACCAGCGGGTGCGGCCGTCATCGGCGGGCAGTTGCGACGCTCCGGGCGTCGCGTCGGCGAAACTGATGCGTTCACCGGCGCTGACATTGTCGATGACCGCGATGCGGTTGGGCGTCGCCGGCCACAATGCCGAGGCGCGTTCGACGAAGGCATCGTCCGGATTGTCGAAGCGATAGAGGTGATAGCGGGCCACTTCGGCGGGATCATCCCGGTGCCAACTGATTCGCAAGGCATGATCGCTCGCGCCCTCCTGTTTGTAGATGTTGTCCACGCGGATGCGCGACGGCGTGGCGGGCGGCAGGCGGTCGCAGATTTGCACGGGCAATCCCAAACTCGGCTCGCCGATGCGTCCAAAATGATCGACCGCCGCCACGTAGTAGGTCGCCTGGAAACCGTCGTCGAACTCGCTGCCGCCCAGTGCGAAGCCGGGCTGATCGACCGAGTCGTTGTCGTCGGTCATGAAGAACGAGTCGGAGGCGGGCGGAATCGGACAGGGCAGCGATTCATCGGCGGCGATCGGATTGCGATTCACCTGGATGGCAAGACCGCCCGCCACCGCATCCAGCAGCGCCTGTCGTGAAAGTGCGAGCGGCGGTTCGACCCCGTTGGCATTGATCCACGCTTGACGCGGCACGCGAAACACTTGAAAGCCGGTCCAATGAAATGCCATCTCGCGCAACGGCACGGGCAGGCACCAGCGGAGGTGAACACGCAGATGTCCCCGCACCTTGGCTTCAATTTTCTCGGATAAATCAGCGGGTGCCGGCAGGAATGCCGGTGCCGCCGGACTGGTGACACGGCCGACGACCGGCCCTTCGACTTCCGTCACCGGATCGATGACGC
>CAYXDZ010000198.1:0-6519 GCA_964463815.1 uncultured Verrucomicrobiota bacterium
AGAACACCCTCTATTACACCAACCGGGGTTTGATGCAGGGGATTCCTGGGTTCCGCTTTTCGACGGTAAACGAATTTGGTCGCCGTCCGGCTTCCGTGATTAACAATCAGGGTGAGATCGAAGGTGTCGATACACCCTTGTTTGGTTTCATTGTTGAAGGCGGAGCAGCCTCCTTTAATACTCCGGCTTCAAAGATTGAATTGATGGCCACCAACATCATTAATCGCGGACTCTTGAGCGCGGGCGAAGGTGGCATCGTGAAGCTTCAGGGCAGAAACTTGAACATTTCACGCGGGGGCATTCGTACCGGGCCCAGCCCCAGCGGCCAGCAGATTGATTTGGGTGGAGTGGTAAACACCAATTTTCACATCAATTCGCCCGGCATTTTTGACAGGTACTGGGCGCAGGGGACTAACCAGGTAATGGGGGATCCTGCGTTCGGGCGCCCGATTCAGTTGCAATTCCCGGGTTCAGGCTTCGATTTGCAGCCGACACTGAATCCTGCCGAGCCGTTTTCGCCCCTTCACGAAGTTTTCTTCACCGGATTTAATTCTGATACCTCCGTGAGGCTGAACCAGCAAATCCCGGTGATCCCGGCCAGTATTTCCAATCAGTTCGCCGCTTTCGCCCAGACGAACTTTCTGGCGGCGACCACGAACGCCATCAACCAGGTGGTGTTCATCAACACCAATGTCAGTCAGGGCGTCATTCAGGCCGGGGTGCGCTGGCTGGGGCTTTCGCCCATCGTCCGGCTTTCCTTCACCGAATTCGATCCCGTGCTGGAGGCCAACATTGAATCCACCCTTTTCATCATTGACGACATGCTCGTCAGCACCAACCGGTCCTACACAACCAATCTGGTCACGGGCACCGGCCGGCCGAACAACTATTCGGTGTTCCGCTCGGACTTTGGATTGTGGAATTTTGCCGACAACGGCAATACCCGGTTTTCGTTCCTGAATCAGATATGGAATCCATTTTGGGTCCGCAATGTGGTGACCAACCTGTATTCCGCCTACTCATTCACGGTAAACCAGGACCCCGGCGGGCAGAACATTTTCATCCCGGACAATGTGTTCGGAGCCATCATCAACAACTTCACTGATATCGACTACGGATTTGGCGCCGGCTTCGCAGCCTTGACCGAAGCCACGAACCTGCAGGGCCGGGTGGAGGTCAAAGCCGAGGGAACCTTGGATGCGCGATATGCCCGGATGCGGGGGCAAAATTACATGTCGGTCGAGGCGGCGCATTTCATCTCCAATCCGCAGACGGTGCTGGATGCGCCAATCATGAGTTTGAATCTGTCCAGCACGAACGGAATGCTCGGCATCACCAATTTGATTCCCGCGTCGGTGGGCCGCTTCATCGGCCAGATCAACCTCTACAGCGCGGTATGGACCAATCTGGTGGTCACGTTCGATCCCTTCGACCCGGCCAACACCAACACCGTGGCGATCACCACGCATGTCCTGATCGTTGACGACACCGTGATTGACGCGGATTCGCCGGTGGAAGTGCAATCCATCAGGCTCAAGGCGGACAACTTGGTTTTGGAGAATGACCTCAACGTGACCAAGGGGCTGGTTTTGGACGCCACCAACGTCACCCTCAACAGTGAACTCATTGTGCGAGGTGCCACGGATAGCATCCACGAGACAAACTTCCCGTCACTGCAGAATCTGCAAATCAACAACAACTTCTTGATTGGGCAAAGGGCCGATTTCGGCACTCCGGGCAAGCCGCTAAAGAGTTTCGTCAATAACGGGGTGTTCGCCGCCTACACGGCCAACATCTACGCGGATTACTTTAAAGGGGGTGGCACGTTCGTCACCGGCGGCGGTTTTGGACTGGGCGGCGGACCTTCCCGCATCACCGCCGGCACGATGGACTTGGAGTTGGCCACGTTCCTGAATGGCGGTGACATGACTTTGATCGGGACCGATCTGCTGGCGGCCTTTTCCAGCCTGCGGATTGGCGACATCAATGTGTCCGTCCAAGGCCAGGAGTTCGTCAATGTCGGGAAGTTGACGCTGAGCTTCTCGGGCAACGTGGATGATGGCGGTGCGGGGGCCAACAACAATTGGCGCGTGACGGATGGCTTCCATCTGCTGCGCGTTCCCGCGAGCGGTGGCTTCATGGGGACACGCCTGACCTCGCGCGCCGGTCGCTTCCGTGAAGTGCATCATACCTGGGCCGGGGTGGACCGGGGTGCGAGCGCGGATGGCTTCAACAACAATGCGGCCCTCGGCCGTCTGGTGCTGTCCGGTCAGCGTTTGCCGCTCTTTGTGTTCGACACCATCAATGGCAACAACGCCCTGTATGTTGATTTTCTGCAACTGGATGGGGCTGCGACCAACGCGCTGCTCGCGCTCGACATCAAGCCGGGCATGAAGATCTACTTCGCCAACGCCAACCTGCCGGTCGGTGACTTGGATGGGTTGTTCGCCGACAATGAAGCTCCTGCCGGCCGCCTGCGGTATGTCCCGCGCGGTTCAGCGACTTCGACCACGGTGGTTGTGAACGGTGGTCAGACCGGGGGTATCACGGCGGCATTGCTCGCCAGCGACACCATCGATTCCGATGGCGACGGAATCCCCAATGCCGAGGATGCGACCCCCTTCGATGGCGTTGCGATCAATGTCGAACTCCTCAATGGGGATGCTCCTGCCGCCCGGATCTCTTGGAATGGTGCGGCTCGGACTGAGTATCAGGTTCAGTATCGCAACACGGTTGGTGATTCCGGCTGGGAATCGCTCACCAACGTGATCACCGGCAATGCCACGAGCCCCCTGTCGGTCCATCATCCCGTAGGTGCCGCCGGGACACGCTTCTACCGGGTGCTGTATTCACCGTAAGGAACGGATGAGATTTTAGTCTGCAAGATGGCGACCCTTCCGGGTCGCCATTTTTGCTGGGCCGCTGGCGGATTTGCAGGCGTGAAGCTTTGCCGGATCCTGGCTTGTGAACTCACATGGCATCAAATAAGATTCCTCAACCCCGGAGTTGATTATGACTACCTCTTGCTCGCCCCGGCACTGGCCCGTTTCGGCCCTCGGCTTGACTGCCTGGCTTGTGCTCTGCCTGCCAGGAATCATGATTCCAGACCTGACCGCAGCCGAGCCAGCGGTGCCTCGGGGAACCCCTCTGTTTCTTGATGAACCCGCGTCCCTGTCAGGCGCTGCCCGGCTCGAAGCCGGGGTGCTCTGGCAACGGACGGCCCGGTTGAATCCCCTGGCCGTGCCGGGCAATGCGGCAGGAGTGCTGGGAACGGCTGGTGGCAGCCTGCTGTTCGAGGTGGGTGAAACCAAGCCGCATACCTTGCGAATTGAGGGCGGTCGCGCCGCAACGGGCGGCGGTTGGCTGGCCCGGGGGAAAGTCGAGGGCATCAAGGGCAGTCAGGTCGCCTTGCTGTCCCGGGCAGGACATTTGGTGGGCACGGTCCGGATTCCCGGCGAGGGCATTTATGTGCTGCAAGGTCCGGTGGCCGGTATGGCCACGATTCGCAAGCTTGATCCGCTCAGGATTCCGCGCTGCGGCGTAACGGACATGGGGTTTCAAGAAGCGGCGCTCAGGAAATTGCGCGAACACAAGCTGCTCAAACCCGACGCCGATGAGGTGGCTGCATTGGGAAAAGGTGACTTAGCGGCACCTGGGGACGAGGTGGCGATTCCTGCGCCGGTGCCGGCTTCGGATGAGATCCGTCCGCTCAATGACCCGCCCGCCGTCATCGACATCATGGTGATTTACACACCGGCCTCCCGGCTGGGGGCGGGCGGAAAGACGGCGATGGAAGTGCTGATCGAACTGGCGATCGAGGAGGCGAATGACTGCTTCATCAACAGCCAGATCAATGCCCGGTTGAATTTGGTGCATGTCACGGAGCTTCCTTACACCGAGTCCGGCGACATCAGCCTGGATCTCCAGAATGTCATGCTCAACGGTGATGGGGTGCTGGACGAGGTGCAGAACCTGCGCGTCATCCAGTTCAAGGCCGATCTGGTTTGCCTCGTCACCGAGTCCGAGGGCACGGGATTCATCGCGGGCATTGCTTATTTGTTGCAGGATTATCCTAGCGGCTCGCCGGAGCTCGGGTTCAGTGTGGTGCTGCGTCCGTACCTGGTGGGTGATTACGTGTTCGCCCACGAAATCGGGCACAACCTCGGCTGTGCCCACGACCGCTTGAACTCCAGCGGACAGGGAACATTTCCTTATTCTTACGGCCATCGGTTCAACGCCCAGGGGATCACCTACGCCACCGTGATGACCTATCCGCCGGGGGTGCGCATCCCCAACTTTTCCAACCCGCTCATTGCCTACAATGGCGTCGCCACCGGGGTTGCCGACGGGGCGCCCAATTCGGCGGACACCGCGCGGACGATCAATCTCACGGCTCCCAACGCGCTGGCCAGTTACTACACCGCCTCTCGCTCCTACGTGTTCTCGGCACCCACCTATACGGTGAGTGAAGGCGGCGGCAGTCTGGCGGTGACGGTGCGCCGGGAGGGCACTTCCACGCTCAACATGTCGGTGAAATACGCCACGACCAATGGCACCGCGATCGCCGGTCAGGATTATGTGGCCACCTCGGGAACCCTCACTTTTGCCAGCGGCCAGACCGAGGCAACTTTTAACGTGAGCATCCTCAACAACAGCGTGGCCGAGCCGTCGGAATTTTTTGAGGTGATCTTGAACGAACCCCGTCCGTTGGGCAGCTCCCGGCTGGGACTGAACTATCGCGCCACCGTCACGATCGAGGATGACGAGAACTCCTTCTACTTCGCCGCCGCCAGTGCGGTGGTGAGCGAGGCTCAGGGCACGCTGCCGGTAAGGGTGCTTCGGCCGGCCACTGCCAGTGGCACCGCCACGGTCTCCGTGCGGCCGCAGGCCGGTACCGCCCTGGCCGGGGCCGACTTCCATGCCGCGGATGTCCTGGTGACATTCGCTGACGGCGAAGCCCAGCAGGTTGTCTCCGTGCCGCTGGTCGATGATTTTGTCGCCGAGAATGACAAGGCTTTCTCCCTGAACCTGGTGGCACCCTCGGCGGGGTACACGCTGGCCAATCCCTCCACGATGAATGTGACTCTGCTGGACGACGACCGGCCGGGGGCCTTCGATGCCGCGTTTAATGCTCTTTCCGGACCGAATGACAACGTCTTTGCCCTCGCCGTGCGGCCCGATGGCCGGGTGCTCGTGGGCGGTGGTTTCGCCCGTATCAACGGCAACATCCCGGCCGGCATCGCGCAGTTCAAGGCTGATGGTTCGCTGGATGACACGTTCAATCCGGGCATCGGCGTGGCGGGCACGGTGTTTGCCGTGGGCCTGCAAACCGACGGCAAAGTGGTGCTGGGCGGAGCCTTCACCGCCGTGAATGGATTCACGCGTAAGAACCTGGCGCGGCTCAATGCGGACGGTTCGCTCGACCCCGGATTCGATCCTGGCGTGGGCCCGGACGAGACGGTTCGAACGCTCGCGGTCCTCGCGGATGACCGGATCGTGATCGGCGGCTTCTTCACTTCATACCAGGGACAATCCCGGCCTTACGTTGCGCGGGTGCTTCCGGGTGGAGGACTCGATGCATCATTCAACCCCGGTTCTGGTCCCTCCGCGCCCGTGCGCACACTGGTCGTCCCATCGGACGGCGGGGTGATCATCGGTGGTGACTTCACGCAGGTGGCGGGCGTCAATCGCTCGTACCTCGCGCGACTGACTGATGCGGGCGGACTGGACCCGGGCTTTGTGGCGACCGCCAGCCAGACCGTGCGCGCCCTGGCCATGCTGGAGGGCGGCAAAGTGCTCGCGGGTGGCGAATTCACCACCATGAATGGCAATGGCTACAGCTACCTGGCCCGGCTGAATGCCAATGGTTCGACAGACACCACGTTTGATCTGGGAGCCCGTCCCAATGGATTTGTGCGGGCGATAGCCGTGCAACCCGACCAGCAAATCCTCATCGGCGGCGACTTCACCGCGGTGGGGGCCGCCTCGTTGGGGCGTGTCGGCCGCCTGACTGCGAATGGTGCCGTGGATTCCGCCTTCCTGCCGGGCTCCGGTGCCAATGCCATCGTTTACACGCTCGCCGTGGAGCCGGGCAAGTACGTGACGGTGGGCGGTGAGTTCTCGGAGTTTGCCGGCGTGCCCCGTTCACGGTTGGCCCGGGCCCGGATCGCACCGAATCTGGATACGTTCAAACCGGTCATCGTGCCGCTGGTGCGCGGGCAGATCACGGGCGGGCCCATCACCATCCAGTTCAACAGCCGCGCCGGTGATCGTTACGCGCTTGATGGATCGAACGATCTGACCACCTGGTCCGGGATTGTAACCAACACCGCCGCCTCATCCTCAGCGCAGTTGACCGATCCCGCCCCACCGGCCACGCGGCGGTACTACCGCATTCGCCAAGTTCCGTGAACGAGGCCAACCACGCATGATCAAACTGGGCCTGACGGGTGGTCTTGCAACCGGCAAATCAGCCGTGGCCACGATGCTGGCGGCTCGCAAGATCCCGGTGCTGGACAC
>CAYXDZ010000199.1:0-6489 GCA_964463815.1 uncultured Verrucomicrobiota bacterium
GGCGGGCGATGGGGCCCGCCTGAGCGCGGAACTCTTCGATCCGGTCGGGCTCCAGAACGAACATTTCCAGATCGAGACTGGCCGGGAGAATGTCGCCCCGAAACCAGAGCGTATCACGAACGTTATAGTGATCTTCAGGGAGAACAGCTAAATCGAGTGAGTTTGTGAAGGCCCGGCCGTCGGCGGCGTAGGCCACCAATTGCAAATGCACGATACCCTTGGCCATGGCGTTCACGGTGCCATCCGTCGGGCGACCATCGGCGAGATCATCCAGATGCTTGACAAGCGCGTCGTGAGCCTGTGCAAGTGGGAGTGGCAGCGGAAGTGGAGGGTCACCTATGCTCACATCAATATCTAATTGATCGTCGCCGAAAGCGGTAACAGCTGGATAACTCTTGCGGTAATGGTAAAGCGTTGCCACCGCTGAATCCGGGTCCGACTGCCGGTCCGGTCCCAAGAGGAAGGCGTTTGCGGTCCATTGATCATTATCCCGTGTGAGTAGATAAATATCCTTCCTCAGAATGGGCGCAGGTTTAGGTAGATTCGGGATAGCTAATTCGTAAAAAGCGGCTGGATCATTCGCTGAAAACAAATGAACCCGCTCGGGCACGCCACCCGCCGTCACGTCACCGATCTCCCGCTTGAGAATGCCGAACGTGGCCCGCGCAGACTCCCAGATGTCGGTCTGCCGGTTGGCCACCTGCAGGGCCTTGGTCGAGGCGTTGAACATGGACACCAGCGCGATCACGATGATCGTGGTGATGGCCAGCGCGGTCAGGATTTCCACCAGCGTGAACGCCCGTCGCCGGAAACTGGATTGTCGCGGGAAAATTTTCATGGATTCACCTGGGTCACGATGTTCGTGAGATAAGAATACTGCCGCGGCTGCACGAAGTACAACAACTCGCCCGTATCCGGATGTGGAACGATCAATTGCTGGCCGCTGATGATGGTGCGGAAGGTGAGGCGCTTGGCAAAGTTGGTCTGGGCGCGATAGCCACCCCCCTGCCCGACCACGAGCGGCCACTGGAAGTTCAGCCGCAGCTCGAACAAGTTCGTCTCCAGGATGGGCAGCGGGATGAACGCGCCCGCGGCATTGGTGGTTTGCAGATGCCCGGGATTCACGCCGAGCAACGGCACGATTTCCGGGGTGAGCCGGTACTTGAACGCGAAATCCATGTCGGCGGCGAGGTCGGCCATGTTGCCGTTCAGCGCACGCACGTCGGCATAGACAATCCAGTTGGTGTAAAGGTCGGCAGCCGGATTGAATTGGTACTTCGGCCGGCTGAGCAGGCCGATGAGCTCATTGTCCCGCTGGAATTCGTCGAAATAATTGATGTCTTCCGTGAGCACCTGGTCGGTGGACATCCGCCGCACCACCTGCTGGACCTTGATTTCATGAATGTTGAACAACGGCGCTTTCGGCGGATTCTCCAGCTTGTTCGGATTGGGATCGAAATAAGACGCCCCCTGCGCGCCGTTGCGAAACGCCTCCATCCACATCGCGGCGTCCGCGCTGATGATGGATTCCTCCTGGTTGTCGGTCTGCACGTTCAACCCGATCGGCAGCACGCCGATGATGGCCACCAGCGCGATGGCGACAATCGCCAGCGAGAGGACGATCTCGACCAGCGTGAAGGCCCGCTCGGGACGGCGGCCGGGGCGCAACGGGTTGGGGAAAAGTTTCATGGTCAGTTCACGATCTGCGGCTGGTCGATCTGCGCCCGGCCGGTCAGCCAGTTCACGCGCACCCAAAGGGTGTTCGAGTTCTCCGGCGGTACTTCGTTGAGTTCGGCGGGCTCGAAGGTCACGCCCGGCAGGGTTTCGTTGAGCAGTTTGCCGGTCGAGCCGTCCCGGGCGTAGAAGATGCCGCCCTGCGCCAGATGGATGATCTCATCCTCAGGCAGGCCGGGCACGGGTTCGCGGACATCGCCCGGCGTGAAGTAATACGGCACGATCATCTGCCCAAGGTGGTTGAAGGCGAGGTAGGGCATCGGGAACCACGGCGCATCCCCCGTGTCCGACGGGAACGGGAACTCCCCGTACGGCAGGGGCCGCTCGTCGATCGGCAGGATCTTCCAGGCCGCCGCACTGGGCAGGCGGGTGAATTCGCGGGCCGCGACGAAGCTGCCCTCGGGCAGGCTGCGCCAGGGGGTCAGGTATTTGAAACTGGACCGCCCCGGCTGGTCGCCGACGCGGCGTTCCGCAAAGAGCGCGTAGCTGGTGTATTTCTGGTTCAACAGCTTCTCGACGAGCTTTTCATTGCGGGCCAGCAGCGCCAGATCCGCCTGCGTGGGGCGTGGCGGCGTCGAGGTGGCATCCACCGGTGCGGACAACGCGAGGCCGGTGAAATTTGTCGGGACAAACACCACATACACGGTCGTGCGTTCCGCGATGGCCTTGCTGCGCGCGAGCTTGAGGTCATTCGCCAGTTGGCGGCTCGCGCCGGCCGAGCGGTTGGAATTGGTCAACCCCGTGATCGCGGGTATCCCCATGGCCGCCAGCAGGGCGATGATAACGATGACCATGAGCAGCTCGATCAGCGTAAAGGCGGATCGCCGGCCCGACCGCGCCAGATGGAGGGATGATTTCATGGTCGTTTCCGGGAGGGGGCTTATTCCCAACTGGTGATGTTGTCCTTGTTGGGGCTGACCCGGGCACCGGGCACGTAAGGGTTGCCGCCACCGCCGGTCTTGCTAGAGGTGCCGTCCGGCCCGAGGGACCAGACCATCAACGACTGCTGTGCCTCGAAGGCGTTTGCCTGTTGATTGAACGTGGTGCCCGCATAGCCCGGCTCCAGCGGGGACGGGGTCGATTGCATCGAGCTGACTCCGGGTTCCTTGTAGAGCAGGTCCGAAACGCGGCCATCATAATCCATGTCAAAGGTGATGATGTAGGGATTGCCAAAGGGATCACGATAGACATTGTCCGGGCCGACGCCGGAGGAGGTGTTGTCCTTCGCGTCCTTCGCATCGAGATACTTGATCTTCCGCGGGTTCCGCGCGTTCCCCAAGTTGGGCTCGACATCGCGCGCCAGGAGGATCGTCACCACCCCGCGGTTATCAACCAGGTAAGGCTCGTTGGCACCGGGCATGACCAAACCCGTGGTGCCAAAGGTATAGTGACCGCGATTCTCCGCCGCGATCTCCTGCGCCCGCTTGGGCACGGGCCACACGCCGTAGTCCTGTTTGTACTGGTTGATCGCGGCGACGAGGCCGTTGATCTCGACGCGGGTGCGGGCGATCTGCGCCTTGGTGCGCGCGGCACCCACGGCCGGAATGAGCAGGCCGGCAAGCACGGCGATGATGGCGATCACCACCAGCAGCTCGATGAGGGTGAAACCCGCCATCTGGCGGGCGGTGAGTTTGAGGGATGCTTTCATGGGCTGGGTATCGGGTTGTAGGAAATCTATTTGGTCCGGCGCGGCCGGAAGGCGAGGAAGACACGCTTGACCAGGCTGACGGGTTGTTGGCGGCACGGACGATCCGCGTCAGCCGAGGGATTCAGGCGCACCGTCTGGGCCGTCGTCACCGAGGCGGCCAACCGCGAGGAACCGCCGGCCTCGGGTCGCGCGGCCCGCCGGCTGGTGGCCCGCTGAATGCGCGGCTGCCAGGAACGTTCCTGCCAGCGGATGTTGAGGATTTGAGTGGTGGTTTTTGCACGCATGAGCTTATTCCTCCTTCCAGTTGCCGATGGTTATGAATTCGTTGCCAACCACAATGTCCGCCCAGAGATCGAACTCGCCGGGGTTGTTGGTCGGGTTGGTCACGTTGTAGCGCCAGGGATTGATGGCCAGCACATCACGGGACGCCGCCGGATCGGCCACATAGGGAAACAGTGGCGGAAAAAAGCGGGCATCGTAATTGGGATCACCGGGCGCGAGCTGCGTCTTCCAATGATTCACCGGCCACGCCACCGGAACGGTCAAGGCCTGGTAATTGAAGCTGCCCCCCGCAGGTGGGTAGGCCGTGAGCTGGACCCGCCGCGACTGCACTTCCCGACCGCCGGACAGGAAGCTCTTCACGTTGGCATCGCTGGCGGAGCTGTTGTAAATGCCGGGGAAGTTGCCGTTGCCAAAACCCGTCACATACGCCGGCCGCGAAATCCCCTCGTTGAACGCTTCGCCCAATGGGATGTAAACATTGCTGTCCGGATCAAATCGCGCCCCGGACAATTCATAGTAAAGCTGGTTGACCACCGGGTCTTGCGTCAGCGCCGCCGGGTTGATGACGTTGTCCGGCGGATAAAACCCGAAGCGCGCCTTGTAATCGCGGATCGCCAGATCGAGCCGCGACAGCTCGGCCTGCGTGCGCGTGACCTTGGAGCGCCGCGACGCGATGCCCGCCACGCTCACGGTCAACCCCGCGAGGATGCCGATGATCACCAGCACCGTCAGCAGCTCGATGAGCGTGAACGCCCGGCGGTCCGGACGGCGGACGACTGGCATGGGTTTCAAGGTGCGCATGGGGTCAACGGATTCGGCTTTGGGGCTGGGACTGACTGCGGAACTCCTGCTCGATCCGCTCGCTCAGCCATTGTTTGATCATGCTCTGGTAATTGAGGAACCGGGAGCGGGCCAGCCGCTTGATGCGGGCCAGCATCCGCGGATCAAACCGCAGCGTCACGGACACGGAGTCGGAGACATCCGCCGCCGACGCCACCGCCGATTCCATCAAGCGCAGGTCGATGCGGTTAACCGCCCAGAAATCGGCCTCGGCTTCCTCGGCATCGAAGAGCGGCACTTCTTCCCAACTGGTGATGGCATTCATGATCGTGGGTTACTGGGCCAGAGCCTGGTTTAATTTGCGCTGATAAAACAGCTTCTCTTCCGGCTCGAACCGCCGGGCGAAGATGACGTGGTGCTGTTTGCCGTTGGTCTTGTAAACGCTGAAGATGCCCTCGCCCCCCCCGTCGAGGCCAAGATTAAAAAACCGGTTCTGGACGGAAAACCGCGGGGAATCGGGCAACAGGCGCACCGCAAACGGATCCTCGAACGACTCTTCGATCCCTTGCAGGGAAACCGAGGCGTCCAAGTTGAACGGCGGATTGTTCCAGTCGAATTCCATATGTCCATTCCTAGTAACGCAAACTTACATTCAATGTATGGACTATGTAATTACACCAGAGCAAGAATCTGTCAACTGGGGAAATTCTTTGCGTTGGGGCTGATAATTCCTCGCTGAGGTGGAAACATCCGGTATTTCCCGCACATACCCACAAAACCAAGGCCGAAAGCGCCGTTTTCAGTGGTGTGAAATTCTCGCTGGAAAACGGCACTTCGGGCACAATTCCTCGCTGGAGGCCAATTCAGATTTCACACCACCGGCTTTTGTAAGTGTATCAAAATCCAATAGTTGGGAAATCTGCTTCCATTACGTCGCCAGCTCAGCGAGGAATTATCGGACAACCGCAGCGGGGTGAAATGTAAAATCAGCGCACCTTATTCGAGAAGTGAGATCCATAAGCAGCCATCCCCATTTCCCAGCCAAATTTTACCGTTTCTTTACCGTTTCTTTACCGTTTCTTTACCGTTTCTTTACCGTTTCTTGACCGCTGAAGCGGGGTTGCAGTCCAGCTTCAGGCGCCCTGAAACGGGGGATCCCAATCAAAGGGCCATTCCCATTGCTTCGCCGATGCACGTTCCAGCGCAGACCACCCGACGGAAGAGCAGGTTTCCCGGTACCCGCCGCCTTCGTATAGCTGGCTGGCCTGGTAGATGAACGCCGCCGACATCCTGCTCCACCAGTGAGCCGCGCAGCCGATGCGGCGGCGCATGATCGGGTCTTTCCACTCCCGGCGCTTGGGGATCTGGGAGGCGTCAGGGCGGGAAACTTGGAAACCAACTCCAAGTTCTCAGATACCCACTTCATCGAGGCTGCACGGCCAATAGCATCCAGATCCTGCTTCAATTCTTCCGGGTCATGAGCGCCGAGGGCGCCAACGAATTGGCTGCCGATCATCGCACAGTGGCTCGCATACCTTGCGAGACTCATTGCCCCGCCCTCCATACCACCGCATCCCCCTGGATCTCGACCTGCTCGCCGAGGCTGGCTTTGAGGCTGGCCAGCGTCCGCTTGCCGGCGAGTTTCACGAAAGAGTCTTTGAAGGTCACTGCCACACCAGAAAGAGTGGCAGTACCGCGACGATCCGCAAGGTTCAAATGCCCCAGGTTGAAAGGGATCTTGGACGTTCACCGACTCCGCTTGAGGTTCGTTTAGGTAAAGAGCCGCAGATCTTGGGTAGCGGCGATCCACAATCCTCTGAGCCGCCGCCGCGTCTTCGCGGACTTGGTTCCAAGATTCATCCGAAATCACGATAAAAGAGTTCATGTTGTTTGGTCTCCCAATTTCA
The DNA here is from genome assembly GCA_964463815.1 of uncultured Verrucomicrobiota bacterium. Lineage (GTDB taxonomy): Bacteria > Verrucomicrobiota > Verrucomicrobiia > Limisphaerales > RI-55 > RI-55. The sequence goes on from CAYXDZ010000199.1 coordinate 6,352, forward strand.
GGCCGGCTGCGTTTTTGAGAACTTTCTGCATGTGATGTTCCAACTTCATCCGCAGAGCCATTTGGCTTCCAGTACCCGCCGGACCCCATCATCCTGCCGGTCATATCGGCAAATGGCGTAATCCCGATTCACAGCACT
>CAYXDZ010000200.1:0-6471 GCA_964463815.1 uncultured Verrucomicrobiota bacterium
CCGGTCCTGCAGCTCCAGGGTGAGACGATCACCGACAGCTATCACAACCTTTCCCATCACGGAAAAGCGGACGACAAGCTGACCCAGTTGAAGGTGGTGGACGAGTGGCACATGAAGCTGCTTGCGGGACTTTTCCAAGATCTCAAATCCGTACGCGAGGGTGAGGCGACTCTGCTCGACCGCACGATGATCCTTTATGGCTCGAATCTCGGAGATGCCAACGCGCACACGACCACGAACATGCCGACGCTGTTCGCCGGCGGCGGCTTCCGTCACGGCCAGCATCTGGGGTTCGACACGAAACAGAACTATCCGCTGCCGAATCTGTTCGTCTCCATGCTGCAACGCATGGGCATCGAGGAAGAGAAATTCGCTTCGGGCAACGGCACGATGCGCGGACTGGAAATGGTTTAAGCTAGGCACCCACGAATGGACACGAATCGACACGAACCAAAAGGCGAAGAATTGATGCGCGTTGGGCTTCGCCATCCGACTCCGAGACTGGCTCCGTTCGTGTTCATTCGTGTCCATTCCTGTTTTCTCTCATTCCTTGTCTTCGCAATTGGTGCTCTAAGCGTCGCGGGGGCGGAGGTTGTCATCGACTTCGAGCAGGCCCCGATCACCGGTCGCTGGATCGAATCATGGGAGGAGCAGGGCGTGCGCTTCACACCGGCCCACGCGCCGACGAAAAGCAAGGCGCAGGCGCGGCTGATGTTCTTCCCGCACATTGCGTCGGGCCGCAAAGGAATCCTCAGCGCGATGGCGGACGACCCCATTCCAGTCAAGGCACAGTTTCCCAACGGCGCGAGTTCGGTCACGGTGGTCTTCTGGGGCTCGACCGGTTGCGCGGCACGCCTTGAGGCGTTCGACCAGGCCGGAAAGCTCGTGGATCAAGCGGCTATCGAGGTCATCCCCGGACGCAAGGCACCCGGCGACCCGATCCCCACGTTTGAACTGACGGTCAAAGGCCCGGCCATCGCCTGGATTCAGTTCAGCGGCCCGCGCGTCGGCGAGTACCTGGCGGCGGACGAATTACGTTTTAAGCCGCTGGCATCCGCAAAACCCGAAGCAAGCGATTGAAATCGAACCGGTCAACGAACCCTGCGGTGCCCTGCCTGAACGAACCGAACATGGGGCGATGCATCGCCGGTTTGCCTTGTGCTCCCGGCCTGGATTTTCATCGCGGCCGGGCGCGTCGGCCAGTTCTTTGCGAGACCGCAAAGCCCCGTAGCCTTTTGCTTGAGCTTGGCGTCCATTCGTGGATCATCCTGTCAACCACCATTAAATCATGAAAACAAATCCCCCTCCTTCAATACCTTCGCCTGTCACCCGTCGCACCTTCCTCAAGACCGGTGCGATTGCCACCGCCGGGATCGCGTCGCTCTCCTTCGCGGCCCGGGCGCAAACCAACAAAAACAGCAAGCTGCGCATCTTCCAGATCGGCGTCGGCGTCAAGAACGGCGGCATTGGCGGCATGCAACGCGGCGGCCTCAAGGGCCATGCGAGCGTCGAATGGGCCGGCTTCTGTGACGTGGACCGCCGGGAAGTCGAGGCGATCAAGCAGGAGTTTCCGAATGCCTGGACGACCTTGGATTACCGCGAAGCCTTTGCCAACCGCGTCGGCGATTTTGACGCGGTGATCGTGGACACTCCGGATCACCATCACGCGCCGATGATGGTCACGGCGCTCAAGCACCACAAACACGTCTATGGGCAGAAGCCGCTGGTGCATCAGCTTGATGAATTGCGCATGATCCGCGACGCGCTGAAGGCCCGGCCTGCCCTGGTGACCCAGATGGGCAACCAACGGGCCTGCAATCGCGGCCGCATGGTGGCGGTGGAAATTCTGCGCAACAACCAGCTTGGTCGCCCGGTGGAGGCCCATGTCTGGACCGGGGGCGTGGGCCGCGGCCACTATTTCGCCGATCCGTGGCAGAAGTACACCGAGGCGAAGGCCGTGCCGGAGTGGATGAACTGGGATCTGTGGCGCGGACCGATCGCCAGCGAACTGCCCTACAGCGAAGATCTCGCACCGCGCCGCTGGCGGACTTTCTGGGAGACGGGTGGCGGGCAACTGGCGGACTGGGGCTGCCACCTGCTGGACCTGCTCTACTTTGCCTACGATCTGCCCTCGCCCGAGGCGGTGATCACGCACACGCCGAAGCCGCCGTCCGATTCTCACACGGCCCACAACCTCAGCACCATCACGTATCCCGGCGGCGGCAAGTTTGTGCGTGAGAAGTTCGTGGTGCATTACAACGACGATGCGCTGCTGCCCTCCTTCGCAGCTTTGAATCTTCCCCCCACGCGGGTCGGGGCCAACCACACCATGGTCGTGTGTGAAGAGGGCACGCTGCTGTTGCAGGCCGACGGCCGGATCACCGTCTTCCGCAAGGGCCAGATGGTGGACGACGAGCCCCTGCCCGCCACGGAACCGCGCGACCACTGGAAGGACTGGGCGGACAACTGCCTGGGCGCGAAGAAGCCGCTCTGGACCCCGTTCGACATCGGGTGGCGCATCACCGAGCCGGCCCTGCTGGCGGTGAAGGCCACGCGCTACCCCGGTCGCGAATTGCGCTGGGACGGCCCGAACTTCCGTTTCACCAACCACGACGAGGCGAACAAAACCATTGTCTCGCGTGAATATCGCGAAGGGTTTGCCCCGCCGTCGATCAGTTGATCCAACTACCGTAACTTGCACGGGCGTCTCCGTTTCGGCGGGGACGCCCGTTGCGTTTCCGCAGGGTTTCGGCCGGGCCGCCGGGGTGATTTGGAAATTGTCCAAAACGGCTATTGACTAGAAAAAGTCGTTTGCTAGCTTCTCCGCTCCTTTGGTTCGGACCACCGGAATGAAAACTTATCTGCCAAAAGACCACTTGAGCCAGCGCCGCTGGCACGTCATCGATGCTGAAGGGGCCATTCTCGGCCGCCTGGCGGTGAAGGTTGCCGACACCCTGCGCGGCAAAAATAAACCCATTTACACGCCGCATTGGGACGCCGGTGACTTCGTGGTCGTGATCAACGCCGAAAAGGTGGTGCTCACGGGCAAGAAGGAAACCGACAAGACCTACATGAGCTACTCCGGTTGGAAGGGCGGCGAGAAGTATCGCACCGTCGCCCAGGTCCGCGAGAAGCACCCGGAACGGCTGATCGAACACGCCGTCAAAGGCATGATCCCCAAGAACCGCCTCGGCCGCCGGCTGATCACCAAGTTGAAGGTGTATCGCGGCGCGAAGCACCCGCACCAGGCGCAGAACCCCGCCGTGCTGGCCGTGAGCAAGTAATTTTCCCCGCTTACCCTGTATGGCTGATTCAGAACAATTCGTTGGCATCGGTCGTCGCAAGACGGCGGTGGCGCGCGTCCTCCTGTCCGTTGGCTCCGGCCGCGTGACGGTCAACAACCGCGCGATCGACACTTATTTCCCGACCGAAACCCTCCGCGGGGTGGTCATGCAGCCGCTGACCGTGATTGACGGCGTGGAAAAGTATGATGTCCGCGTGAACGTCAAGGGCGGCGGTCCGCAAGGCCAGGCTGGCGCGGTGCGCCACGGCATTGCCCGCGCTCTCCTCAAAGTGGATGGCGCGATGCGTCCCGCCCTCAAGGCGCAGGGGTTGTTGACTCGCGATCCGCGCATGAAGGAACGCAAAAAGTACGGTCAGCCCGGTGCCCGCAAGCGGTTCCAATTTTCGAAGCGTTAATTGGTGTTGTGTATGGACAGCCCCGCCGGTTGACCCCGGCGGGGTTTTTCTTTTTACTCGCGGGACTTGGAACCTCATGGCCGCCGTCTCTGTTCAATCCGCCTGGGAAGTTTCCACCGACCGGCACCGGCTGGATCGGGATATGATCCATGGCTTTCTCGGTGGCTCCTACTGGGCGAAGGGCATTCCCCGCGAGACGGTGGATCGCGCCATCGACAACTCGTACTGTTTCGGTGTTTACGAGGCGGGCCGGCAGATTGCCTTCGCCCGGGTGATCACCGATCACGCCACCTTTGCCTACCTCGCGGATGTGTTCGTGATCGAAAGCCATCGGGGCCGGGGCGTGGGCAGGCACTTGATTGCGGCGATTCTCGCGGATGAACGATTGCCGAATCTCCGGCGCTGGCTGCTCGCTACGGTCGATGCGCATGGTCTTTATCAACAATTCGGTTTTCAACCGTTGAGCCACCCCGGGCGGTTCCTGGAAATCCGCCAGGCCAACCCGTATGGTCAGGCCACCGCTTGCTAGCGCTTCACTCCCGCATCCCATGTCCACTCATCAATCCGTCAAAGTTGCCATCGTCGGCGCGTCCGGTTACTCGGGCGAGGAACTCGTCCGGTTGCTCCTCAATCATCCCCGGACGGAACTCGTCGCAGTGACTTCGCGACAATACGCCGGGCAATCCGTCGCGCAGGTGTTCCCGCGTTTCGCGAGTCATCCCGCCGCCCGCGAACTCAAGTTCTCCGAGCCGGACGCCGCCGTGCTGGCGAGGCAGGCGGAGATCGTTTTCCTCGCACTGCCACACGGCGTGGCCGCGGAATATGCCGTGCCGCTCAATCAACAGCGGGTGCGGGTCATTGATCTGAGTGCGGACTTCCGGCTGCGCAGCGCGGACGTTTACCAGGAATTTTACGCCCACGAACATCCTGCGCCGGAGTTGCTTGCCCAGGCGGTTTACGGGCTGCCCGAGGTCTATCGCGACCGCATCAAGGACGCGCTGCTCATCGCCTCGCCGGGCTGTTATCCAACGAGCGTGCTGCTGCCGGTGCTGCCGCTGTTGCGCGCCGGTCTGATCAAACCCGACGGCATCATCGCCGACTCGATGAGCGGCGTCAGCGGAGCGGGGCGCAAGGCCGAGTTGGCCTACCTGTTCTGCGAGTGCAACGAAAGCGTGCGGCCGTACGGGTTGCCGAAGCACCGCCATCTGTCCGAGATCGAACAGGAACTCTCGCTCGCGGCCGGGCGTGACGTGGTCATCCAGTTCACGCCGCATTTGATTCCAGTGAATCGCGGCATCCTGACCACGCTCTATCTCGCCCCGGCGAAGCACTTCAAAACGTCGGCGGAGATGACCGAACTCAGTGACGCGCTTATCCGCTGCTACGCCGACGCCTATGCGAACGAACCGTTTGTGCGCGTGCTGGCAGGTTCCGCGTTGCCGGACACCAAGAACGTTGTCGGCACGAACATGATCGAAATTGCGTGGCGGCTTGACCCGCGCACTGGACGACTGATCGTCATGAGCGCCGAGGACAACATCGTGAAGGGCGCCAGCGGCCAGGCCGTGCAAAGCATGAACATCGCGTGCGGGTTCCCGGAGACGGCGGGGTTGGTGTGAGCGCTGATCGTCCTCGTCCTCGTCCTCGTCCTCGTCCTCGTAAGCGAAGGCGTAATCGTGATGCGTGATTTCCCGTTTTGCGGCCGCTCAGTTTCCCAACGCAAAGCGGCGTTCAGTCAAGTCCCTCGAAACGCCGCGAGCAGCGCGCCAGGCGAAGGCGGCTTGAATCGCGGCCGAGGCCATCAGGCAAACCAGCAGCAGGACCTCACCGTGGTAGGGGAGGATGCCCGTCGTGCGGATGGCGAGCCATCGCCAGGTCAACACGGTGAGAATCGGGGTCAGCAAAGGGATCACCAGGCCGAAGATGGTGGTGTTCAACCAGGCGGTGAAAAAGTTGCGCCGCCGCAGGGATTGATACAGACCGATGACCGGCAGGAAGGCGAATGAGGAAGTGAAGATGAGGCCGATGCCGTAACGAAGCATCCATAGGTTTCCGGAGTTCTGCGACAACTGCCACGACGCGATGTACCACCAGGTGCCGATCAAGAGGAGAAACATCGGCAGATACTGGCCCCACAAGCCAAACAGCCGGCCCCAGATCACCTGGCGCACTGTCAACGGCGTGACCAGCAACAGTTCCAGCGCCCCGGTTTCGCGTTCTTTGCGAAAACTGTCCGCCGCGCTGAAGGTGATGCCCACGCCAAGAAACGCGGCGATCACGGGCTGGACTTCCATCAGACCGTTCCACCCCATGTGACCGGTCACCAGAAAAGCCTCAACTGTCACCAGCGCCCCCAGCCAGCCCCAGGTTGCGATGCGCGCTGTCCACGTGCGGCGTTGCAGCCAGCCGATGGGATTGCGATTCAGCAGGCCGCGATTGACGCGGGTGAAGGTGCGTTTGAACAGACGCGGCGTACAGAAGGTTTGCCACCACCACTGCTGCCGTTTCGTCAGGCCGGTCTCGACCGAGAGCTTGCGCAGGTTTCGGTTGAGCAGGGCGAGTATCCCGGCCAGCAGCAGCAGGGCAAAGATCACCTGGCCCAGACAGACCCAGAGGATGTCCGGGGTGGTGCCAATCTGAGGCTGCTGCCAGATGCCGGCCACGTTGGAGGACACGATCCAGGGGCCGAGAGTCAGAAATGCGACGGCCACCCCAAACGGGATTGGTTCGTCCGGGATCGGTCCGAAATTGCCCGCGAACATCTGTTGCATG
>CAYXDZ010000201.1:0-6456 GCA_964463815.1 uncultured Verrucomicrobiota bacterium
GAAAATTGGTGGCTGGACCCGGGATCGAACCGGGGACACGCGGATTTTCAGTCCGCTGCTCTACCAGCTGAGCTATCCAGCCACCCGCAGGCAGGGCGCGAATTGAACGGTTTCCGCCCCCGCTTTGGCAAGGGATAATTTCAGTCCGCACCGCCCGCGATTTCGCCGTCGCCGCGTCATGCTTTCTCGAAAACCAGCGCACTCCGTCCAGCCGCGCTGGGCACTTGCCGCAGCAATTTCAAGCCGGCCTCCGCCGCCCAGTCGGTGATCTCCCGCACGGAATAACAGCGGCCCTGCGTCACGTGCATCAGGAGCACGGAGTATTCAGCCACCATCAGCGGACCGGTCTTGTCGGCGTTGAGGAAGGCATCGTGGACGATCAGCCAACCGCCCTGCTCCAGGGCCACGGCGGAGGACTGGAGTAGTTTGCGGACCAGGATGACATCCCAGTCGTGCAGCACGTTCGACAGCAGATGCAAGTCATACCCTTCCGGAAAACGCCGGGTCAGCATGTCCTGCGCGACCACGGCCACCCGCCCGCCGAGTCCGCGTTCGTGGATCGACTGCGCGGCGATCTGGTCCACCGGCGGTTTTTCCAGCACGCTCGCCCGCAGTTCCGGAAAGTGCGCGCACAGTGAACAGGCGTACACCCCGGACCCGCCCGCGATATCCAACAATCGCGAACGGCCGCCCAGTTCGAGCTGCTTCGCCAGCGCCTGGGCGAGCAACACACCCCGGCAATCCATCATCGCGGTGAACTCCCGCGCGAAGTCCGGCGTTTCCATCGCCTGGTGCCAGTCAGCGTGATCCTGGCGGCTCGCAAAGTTCGCGGGTTTGCCCGTCTTCAGGCATTCGAGCAGGTCGGCCGCGATCGGCCGGTCCTTGAGGGGAGGAAAATAGGGACCGATGAACCACGGCGAATCGCACACGAGATGTTCGCGCGCCGTTTCGGTGAGGTGCAATTCACTCCCGTCCCGCCGCAACCAGTCACTGGCCACAAAAAGCGTGGTCATCACATCCACCGGTCGGGCCCGGAAATTGTAGTGACCACAGATTGCCTCGACGGTCTGCGGTCCCGCGGCCAGCCAAGTGAAGAAATCGAGTTCCTTCAACGCGACGATCAGCAAGTCGCTGGCGTAGAGCGCATCGCGATGCCGGTAGATGGCGGCGGGGTCCGTGGCGGGGCTGCTGGTGAGAGCATGCATGGCCGGCAAGGAAAGCCGCAATCGCGCGGGGCGGCAACCGTTTCGTCACGGGCTGAATCGCAAGGCGCACCCGCGGCCCGCCGGGCCGACCCGCTCATCTGGGGAGGCGTAAGTCGTGTGAGTCGCGCCGGTGATTTCGGACGGAATTTTGATTGAACTTGAGCGATGACCGGGCATTCTCGCCTGCGTTACCCCAAACTGACCAACGTCATTTAAAGGAATAATATCCATGAGCACGAAATTCGTCCCCCTGATCAGCTCCGGCGTCGCCGGTCCCCTTGGTGTCCTCCATCTCCCCCGGTTGTGGCTCAAAGCCTCGCTGGAAGCCGCCGGCAAGCTGGCGGATGGCTATCCCGGCTGCGGCAAAGGCTATGACCAGATGGTCATCGACGGCCTGGGGCTGACGCGCGACGCGGTGCTGGCTTTCCTCAAGACCAAGCCGACCTATCCGCAGTTCGAAGCGTGGGTCAAGAGCCAGCCCGGCGTGAAGCTGGACCCCGGCTCGGTCGCCAAGCTCAACGCGGCGATCACCGGTTACCTCCATGATGAGGCGACGCGCAAAAACATTCTCACGGCCAGCGGCCTGACCGACGGGCCGCGTGACGCAGTCAACCTGAACAACCTGGATGACTGGAAGGAATTCCACGACGCAGTGTTGAAGTAGCACTCGATTTGTCGTGGCTTAAGCGCGGGCCAAAAGTGTGTCTGGCCCGCGCTTTGTCGTTTTCACAAGGCCGGGATCAACCGCCGGACTGGCGCATGAAGGTTTGCAGCCAGCGGGCGGTTTCCTCGCGCAGCCTTTGTCGCTCACCGCTGGATAACCCGGCGGGATCGAACCGCAGGCGGTAATGCAGATCCAGCAGTTCAAACAAACGGTGACGCAACTCCGCCGAGGGCATTGTCTGCCGCACGAGCCAGGCACGAAGCGGTTCGGTGGCCGGACGCGGGCGCGACTTCAGGAGCGCTTTTTCGATGAGGAAGAACTCTGAATCCAGGCCCCGCCGCTCGAAGTCCGTCGCCCTGCCCGCCGCCGGCCGCACCCGGCGCCACGGTTTGCCCGTGACCTGACGCCAGGCCATGAATCCCAGCGCAAGCACGCCGCCGATGAAGATGTAGAGGCGCAGGTCACTGTCGCCCTGCCGCCACCGGTGGAAGCCCAGCCAAGCGTCCGAAATCCAGTCGCGATACGTCTCCAAGGTGCCGGCCTGCGCCCATTCCGCCTCGAACCAGCCGGCGGGCGTGGTGTCGATCTCAATCCAGCGGTCGTTCAGCCAAGCCAGCGCCCACGCGTGGGCGTGCCGGCTGCGCACCACAAATTCTTTGCCGGACCGTTTCTCCTGCACCGCATAACCAATCGCGTAACGAGCCGGAATGCCCGCCGCCCGCAACAGCAGCGTGGTCGCGGTGGCGAAGTACTCGCAGTGCCCGCGGCGTTGGTCGAGAAGGAAGGCGGCCAGCGGGGTGTCGTTCGTCGAGCCCGGCGTGGGCCGCAACAATTCGGTGGAGTATTCGAAGTGATTGAAGAAGAAGAGGCGGAGCTGCGCCAGTGCCGCCTCCGGCGTGCTGTCAGTCAGCCGGAGTTGCTCGGCCACCGTGGCAATGGCGTGTGCGTCGGCGGGGGCCAGTCTTTCGAGCGAGAGATCATCGTCGGTCGGGCCCACTTCAAAACCGCCGGATTCACCGTGGCGAAGTTCCAGCACCGCCAGTTTGTCGGCGCCGTTGATGCGCGCCGCGCCGATGGCGTTGGTATGCACCGCCACCACCTCGGAAGTCAGGTCGGTGACCACAGCCGTACCCGGCGGCTGGGGAATGTTCGCCTCCCCATCGCGGGTGTACCCCGTCACGATCAATGACTGGTTGGCCGTCGCGTGTGGATTCAGAATCCAGGTGTACGTGCGCGCGGGCGGACGTCCGTCGTCGGGCCGTTTCGCGCTGGAATCCAGGATGGGCTCAAACTTGCGCAACAGCGTGGTCCAGGTGGGCTCGCCACCATCCGGTGCGCGCCGGCCGACCGGTTGTTCATACCGGTTGAACGCGGCTTCCCGCAGCAGCGCCGGAGGATTGTTATCTCCGGGTTGAATGCGCCAGATGATCTGGCCGGAGAGCTTCAACCGACCACTGCGCCCCATCGAGGTGCGCGTCTGGGTGGTGTCAATTTCCGGGCGGCCGTATTCGCTCAGCAAGCGGTTCTGCCAGCGATCAAGCCATTGCTGCAGCACGATGAGTCCCGCCTGCGTTGAAAAGCCAAGCCCCACCGCCAGCACCAACGCCGTGGCCCACGCCCAGGGGGGGAAGCTCGTGGGCCGGCGGTGCCAGAGCATCCAGCCGATGAACCCGGCCATGACCGGGAAATACCAGCGCGCATGCTCCCGCGAAGCCCCGGCGGACAGCAGCAGGAGAATCAGATAGGCGTAGGCCGGATTGATCGCCGGCAGCCGCAGGCTTGCACTCCGGCTGCCGGCTTGGGCGGCCCGTCGGCGATACACCAGGGAGAAAGCCGCCGCCGGCAGTTCCCGCAACGGGCCGTAAGCGAAGGCCAGCATGAACAACAACAAGGCGGCCGGCACGGTTTGCACCAGCCGCAACGCCAGGTTGCTGACCCCGCGCAAGGATTCCGTGCGCAGGCCCGGTTGATCGCTGCCGACCAGATCGCTGACCGTGCCATAACCGCCCTGCGCGAAGAACTGAAACAGCGCCAGCCCCACCACCAGCAGAAACGACAGGTTCCACAGGCGGCGATAGTGATCGGCTTCCAGCTCGAGCCGCCAGCGAATCCACCGCGACGCCTCCAGCACCACCGCGGCCGGCGCGGCGATTAACAAAAGTCCGGTCTGCCAGCCCCAGAAGAGCAGCGCGCAACCCAGCAAGAGCGGCGGTACGTTCATAGTCTCGCCAACGCCTCGGCCACGCGTCCGGCCACGATGATGTCGAAGCGATCCGGTTGATCGGCCGCCGGGCCCCGATCAATGTTTTTCTCCTCGCCTGGGCGCACCATGAGCAGCACGTGCTGCGGAACGCGTAGTTGCTTCAGGCGCCGGACCAGTTCCCGGCGCGGTTCATCCCACGCCATCAACACGAGGATGCAGCCACTCAGCGCCTTGCCATGTCCCACCACCTGGTTGGTCAGTTCCTGGAAACGCGGTGCGCGGCACGGCCTGACCACGGAGAGCACTTCCAGCATCTGCTCGATGTGTCCCACGCTGCGACCGGTGGTCAGGCAAACGGTCTTGGTGCCGACAAACATCAGGTCCAGGAGCGAGTCCTGATCGGGGATCGTGCAGGCGAAGGAAGCCGCCACGGAAACCGCGTCCTCGAAAACTTCGTCAAGGGCCACGTTGCAGAAGGTGTCCAACACCAGCCCGTGGCGGACGAAAAACTCATCCTGATACTCCTTCACGATCGGGCGGCCGAGCCGCGCCCAGCTCCGCCAGTGAATCCGTCGCATCGAATCGCCCCGGCGATAGTCGCGCAAGGCGGTGAACTCCTCGGACTCTCCAATGCCCGACGCCAGCGCGACGCCGCCCTGCTGGTACTTGGTGCGACCGGGCAGCGCCAGCCGGGGCAGCGGGTAACGCTTGGGCAGGATCAGCACCTTCTGGGCGGTGGCCTCGCGCCGGAAACCGCGGAACAAGCCGAACGGATCGGGCCGCGCAATCGTGGCCGCGAGGAAGTGCAGCGGCCCGCGTTTCAGCGGCGTCACCTCGCCTTGAAACGCCACGCGCCCGAGGGCGGGCACTGGCGGAATGGTCACCGGCTGGCTGCGCGCCAGGCGCACTCCGGGCAGCGGCGTACTGAGCTGAAAGGTGCGGTTGTAGGAACTGGGTTTCACGCGCTCGTAATACTCCGCGAAGTCCGGCCGGGCGTCCGGGAAATCCTCCAGCAGTTCGAGTCCCTGCAGGGGCTTCTTGCCCAGATTGGTCAGCCACACGCGATAGCTCAACGGCTCGTTGACGCAGCCGAAGCGGGGCAACACGCGCTCGACGTGAAACCGTCCACGAAACGTCGGTGCCATCAGCATGGCCAGCAGCAGCAGGCCAAAAACCAGTGCCACCGCCTGATAAGCCAGAGCTTGTTCGAGATCCGCGCCGACCACCAACGCCAAGCCACCCGCCACCGCGAGCACCAGTCCCGTCTCCGTGAACCGGCGGCGGACGCGGTACCGGATCGTGCTGGTCACCCGGTAAAACCGGAACGCAATGAGCGCAAAAAATCGCATGACTGTGACGCCGTGACACCGCGCGGCTCCGGGCGGATCAAGCCGGCACCGGCAGGTTCTTCACGATATCTTCCACCACCGTTCGACCGGTCTGACCCGCGAACGTCACCTGCGCATCCAGCACCAGGCGGTGCGCCAGCACCGGCACGGCGAGTTCCTGCACGTGCTCGGGCGTGATGAATTCCGTGCCGTCGAACAAGGCCAGCGCCTGACTGGCCTTCATCAACGCCAGCGAGGCGCGCGGACTGGCCCCGAGTTGCACCCCGGGGCGGGTCCGCGTCGCGGCGGTGAGCTCCACGATGTAACGCTTGAGTTCCTCGCTGACGCGGATCTGTTCCACCGCGTGCTTCAGACGCAGCACATCGGCCAGGTTCACGCACGCGGCCAGGCGGTCCAGCGGATGTCCATGTTGCTGCGCGCCGAGCACCTGCATCTCCTGTTCGACCGACACGTAGCCGAGCGTGAATTGCAGGGCAAAGCGGTCCATCTGCGCCTCGGGCAGCGGATAGGTGCCGCGAAACTCGACCGGGTTTTGCGTGGCGATGACGAAGAACAATTCGTGCAGCTTGCGCCGCGTCCCGTCCACGCTCACCTGCCCCTCGGCCATCGCTTCGAGCAGCGCCGACTGCGTGCGCGGTGAGGCCCGGTTGATCTCGTCGGCCAGCAGGATGTTCGTGAAGACCGGTCCCTCGTGAAACTCAAACTCCAGGGCTTTCTGATTGTAGATCGAGACGCCAAGAATGTCCGACGGCAGCAGATCGGGCGTGAATTGCACACGCTTGAACCCGGCGTCGATCGACTGGGCCAGCGCCTTGGCCAGGGTGGTCTTGCCGGTGCCGGGAAAGTCCTCAAGCAGCACGTGACCGCCGCTGGCAAACGCGGCGAGCAGTTTGCGGAGGGCGATATCCTGGCCTTGAATGACGCGCTCAATGTTCCCCTTGAGCGTCTGGTAAACCTGCGGCGGCGTTAATGGGTCCGGCATGTGGGCGCGATGCTTGCCAAAACCACCCGCACAACTCAATGGCAAAGCCGGGC
>CAYXDZ010000202.1:0-4255 GCA_964463815.1 uncultured Verrucomicrobiota bacterium
CGAAGACGACCCCGTCCTCACGCGCGGCGTAGAGCACGCCGTTCACAATCACGGGCGAAGAGTAATACGGAGCGGCCGCCCGGGGCAGGCTTTCGCTCCAGAGGGTTTTGCCAGAGGCGGGATCGAGACACACGACTTCGCCACGATGACGGAGCAGGTAGATGCGGCCCGCATATTCCACCGGGGCGGCCACGAACACGCCGACGTCGTCCCGTTGCCAGGCGCGATGCGTGGCACTCACGTCGCCGGAACCGCCTAGTTTGATGCCATGCACGCGGGCCTGATTGGGCCGGTCGTCACGGCCAACGGGAATAATGGCGATGTTTCCGTGAATGACGGGCGAGGCGATGGCCGGCCAGAAGCCCGTGCCGTCCGGGTTGAAACCGCCGGCAGTCCAGAGCAGCTTGCCATCTGCCGCGCTGTGGGCGGTGACGTGATCGGCCCCCCAAATGAGAAAGGCCTGCTTTCCATCCTGTTCGAAGAAGATCGGTGTGGTGTAACCGTTGTCATTTTCGGTGGGCACCTGGTAGTTCCGCGCCTGCCGCCATTTGATCTCGCCCGTCGCCTTGTCGAAGCCGGCGACCCAGGACTCGCCGTTGTGCATCCGCGTGAGGATGACGTGGTCGTCCGTCACAACCGGGGAGCTGCCCTGGTCCCAGAACAGCCGCTCCGCGCCGAACTGCTCGGTGAGGTTTTGCTTCCAGCGCACGGTGCCGTCGAATTCCAGCGCCGCAAAGTGGCCGCTCTTGAAATACACGAACAAGCCCTTGCCGTCGGTGACCGGCGAGGAGTTGCAGCTCGAACCCAGCGTGCGGTGCTTGGGCGGGCTCTCGGGGCCGAGCTTCGTCTGCCAGAGTTTCTTCCCCTCAAGATCGAACGCGATCACGGCGTCCTCGCCGTCGGCGGGCGTGGTGAGATAAATACGTCCGTCCCAGACGATTGGGGTGGAGGAACCTTTGCCCGGCAGCGCCACTTTCCACGCGGCTTGCTCGGGGGTCCATTTTACCGGCGGATTGCCGGCGGCAACGCTGCCGGTGGCGGCGGTCCCGCGCCAGCCCGGCCAGTTGACGGCTTCAACGGGGCCGGGCAGTACACCGGCGGCAAGGGTGAGAGCACAGAGGCCAGCAAGGCGATGGAAGTGGGCGGTTGAAGCGTGACGCATAATTCAATGTGGGTGAAAGTTGACGGTCGGTGCAAGCGATTGACTCGTAGTAGTGACGTGACAAAAAGCGCGTGGGTTACTGACGCGGGCGGGCGCGGGGTGATTCAAGCGCGGCAGGAGGAGAGTTGCCTCCGGCATGCTACTCCAGGTGGGGCGGCCAACCGAATGCCTCGAGGTAAGCTTTCAGATTTTTCGGCCGGTAGCGCGCATCCCCCTCCCAGCGTTCGCGGACAGAACGATGGATCAAAACCGGGCGCGGATCGTCTTCGTCCGGAAACTGAATGGGTCGATGGTAGCGCATCTTGAGTCGATAAAAATTGCGGTAGGACTTGTGCAACGAAGCGTGCGGGTCGGGTCGCAAACAGGCCGGCAGGTGGTTCTCGATCTTCAGGCCGGCCGCTTCCGCCTCGCGGATCATCCAAGCGAGCGGAATGTCGGAGAGCAGAGCGCCGTTCGAGTCGGGCGGATGGCTGCCGCCGACGTCGCTGTGGGCACCGGCAAACCACACTTGTTTCAGGTCGAGTCCGGGACGGTGACTCCAGATCGTCGGCTCGAAATCCTCGCGGAGTTCATCCACGGCCAGGGCGTGGCGGGCCGCGCGCACGTTGCGGCCAATTTTGGTGTCATAGAATTCATCCTTGTCCCGGAACAAACCCAGAAAGGAGATCGGGATGCCCATGGCCCCCACGGTGTCCCAGACGCCCACAAAGGCCACCTCGCGGGAAGGGTGGCAATGTGTGGCGCGAAATTCCTGCGACTTGATGCCCTCGGGGTGGTAATCCGCTCCGGGCCGCTTGTAGATTTCAAAGGCCTGCTGGATCAACCGCGCGTTCGGCCGCTTCAGGTAGCCGCAGTTGTTGATCATCCCGCACAAGCTGCGCACGGTGTAGGCCCCGCGACTGAACCCGAAGAGGAAGACCTCGTCACCGGGCGAATAGTTCTGCACGATGTAGCGGTAACCATCCATGATGTTCTTGTGCAGTCCCTTGCCGGTGGCCCCGGCCACGAACTGATTGTGGTACGAGCCAATGCCCCAGTCGTAAAACACCTGTTGCGTCACGCCATCCGGTGCCACCGGCTGAACCGCCCGCGCCAGACGCAGTACGTTGGTGGGAAAATCCTTGGCCAGGTCTTCCTCCGGGCGGTTCCAGGTGCCGTCCGCGCAAATGACAATTCGTTTCATGTTTCAAAGGTTCGTCATTTAGTCACCGTGTCTGAATGGATTTGGCAGGACGGTGCTCGCAGTCAATTTGCCGAAATGAGTCGCGCAGGAAAACCCCATTTTCAGTTTAACTCCGCACCTCCGGCCGGTTGGGCTTTTTGGCTTGTCGCCTTGATGAAACCTCGCATAAACACGGGGAACACTTTCAAAGCCGTCATGCGCACACTTACCCTGGTTCGCTTTTGTCTTGGCCTGTCCGTCGGGACGCCAGTTGTCCTTCATTCGCAACCCACTCTCATTCCTGTCGAGATGCTGCACACGCTGCCCGATCTGGAGGTCACGCTCTGGGCGGCGTCGCCGATGCTCAAGAACCCCACCAACATCGACACGGACAAGGATGGCCGTATCTGGGTGGCCGAGGGCGTGAATTACCGGAGCCACTACGAGCGCCAGCCCGAGGGCGACCGCATCATGGTGCTCGAAGACACGGATGGCGACGGCCAGGCGGACAAAAGCTGGGTGTTCGTCCAGGAGCCTTTTCTCCGCGCGCCAATGGGCATCGCGGTTATCGACAACCAGATCGTCGTTTCGATGACGCCGGACTTGATCGTCTATACCGATGTGAATCGGGACCTGAAGTTCGACCCCGCCGTGGACAAGCGCGAGGTGCTGTTGACCGGATTCAATGGCCGTGTCCACGATCATTCGCTGCACTCGGTCACGGTCGGACCCGACGGACAGTGGTATTGGAATGCGGGCAATTGCGGCGCGGTGTTCACGGACAAGTCCGGCAAGACGTTTCGCATCGGCAGCGATTACGATCCTTACTACGGCCGGTCCAATCCCGGTGACCTCGGCTGGAATCCGCGCGAGATCGCCGGGCAGAAGAGCGACGACGGGCACGTGTACATCGGGGGCTTCGCGGCGCGCATGAATCCAGATGGCTCGCGTGTTCACATCATCGGGCACAACTTCCGCAACAGCTACGAACAGGCGGTGACCTCCTTTGGCGATGTCTTCCACACCGACAACGACGATCCGCCGGCGTGCCGGGCGACGTGGCTGATGGAGTACGCGAACATGGGCTTCAGCTCGTTCGACGGCCAGCGCAGTTGGGGCGCGGATCGCCGGCCCGGTCAGGACACCCCTACCGCGCAGTGGCGGCAGCAGGATCCCGGCACGACCCCGCCCGGTGACGTTTATGGCGGTGGTTCGCCGACGGGCGTGGCGTTCTACGAGGACGGCGCGCTCGGGAAGAAGTATCGCGGCATGTTCCTCGCCTGCGAGCCGGGTCGCAACACAGTGTTCGGTTACTTCCCGAAGCCGGACGGCGCGGGCTTCAAGATGGAGCGCTTCGACTTCCTCACTTCCAACAAGGAAGGGGAATTCGCGGGCGCGGACTTCAAGGGCGGCCGGGTGAGCGACGACTTCAAAACCCATTTCCGGCCGTCCGATGTGGTGGTGGGTGCGGATGGCGCGATCTACGTGAGCGACTGGTTCGATCCGCGCGTGGGCGGCCACTCGGATCGCGATGAGACGTTGTCGGGCGCGATCTACCGCATCGCGCCGAAGGGTTTCAAACCCAAGGTGGCGAAGGTGGACTTGTCCACGCTGGATGGAGCCGTGGCCGCGCTGAAAAGCCCGGCGGTAAACGTGCGCGGGGCGGCGTTTCATGCGGCGAAAGCACACGCTTGGGGCCACTTAAGCATTGCGAAAACGAAAGAGGTCGCGCGTCTGCTTAAGGACGAAAACCCGTACGTCCAAGCACGAGCGGTCTGGCTGCTCTCACACCTTGGAGCGCGGGGAATTTCTGAAGTGGAGAAGCAGTTGAAGAGTCGCGACGCGCAGATGCGCGTTGCCGCATTCCGGGCCTTGCGTCGGCAGGATTCTGACACACTCAAGCACGCCGCCAAGCTCGCCAAGGATCCTTC
>CAYXDZ010000202.1:4355-6431 GCA_964463815.1 uncultured Verrucomicrobiota bacterium
GGCGGCGATTGTCGCGCTGGCTTATACGGGCACGCCCGATTCCTCCCGCGCCATTCTCGATGCCGCGCAGAAGTCCGGCGGTCCCGTCCAAGCCGAGGCGATGTGGTGGTTGCTCAACCGCAAGGACAGCCTGTGGAAGGATCATGGCATCAACGAGGAGTTGAAACGCCGCGGCCTGTTCGATCCGGACAAAATCGAGCTGGCTTCGATCACCGTGCCCGAGCCGGAGGAGCCGAAGCTGACGGTGGAAGCGGTGCTCAAACTCAAGGGTGATGTCGCGCGCGGCCAGCAACTCGCTACCGCCTGCCTGATGTGCCACAAGATTCAGGATCAAGGCGTGGAGTTCGGTCCCGACCTGACCATGTTCGCACGGATGCAGCCGGCGGATGTCGTCGTGCGGTCGATCACGCATCCGTCTGCCGACATCGCGCACGGCTACCAGGGCGAAGTCGTGACCACCAAGGACGATGTCATCATTCACGGCATCGTGCTTTCCAGCGGGAATCCCACCATCGTGTCGTCGCAGGGCGGCATCATCCAGATGGTGCCCCGGGACCGTATCAAATCGAAAGCGCCCCTCAACCGGTCGTTGATGTTGAGCGCGGAGCAGATGGGCTTGGGCGCGCAGGAAGTTGCCGATCTGCTGGCCTACCTGAAGTCACTCAAGTGAACCGGAGTAAGTGAACCGATCCTGCCGGGGTTACTTCTCCACCGGCTGGCCGGATTTTTCCCAGTCCTTGAAACCGCCATCCAAGTGGATCACGGACTTGAAGCCGAGCTTCTTGAAGAGTTCGAGCGACTTGGTGCTGCGTCCGCCCGAGGCACAATGGACCAGGTAGGTCTTGTCCGTTTCCAGTTTCTTCAGGCTGGCTTCGAAGTCGTCCTCGTAGAAGTCGATGTTCTTCGCCCCCTTGATGTGTCCGGCCTTGAATTCCTTGGGCGTCCGAATGTCCAGCACGACCACCTTGGAATCATCTTTCAACACCATGGCCGCGCCGGCGGCATCGACGTGCTTCACGGCTTTGGTTTTGTCGGCATCGGCGGCGATAAGCAGTGACTGGCTTGCCAGCCCGAGGACCAGCGTCAGGAAAAAGGTCAGGCGTTTCATGTTCATAATGGGCATTGGATGCGAATGGGCGGAGGTTAGTTCAATCAAGTTGCCCCGTGAAGTGCCAATTACGGGTCCCGTGTTCCGACTGATTGACATCACCCCCCGCTGTCCAAACACTCCCGGCATGTCTGACACGATTTACCCCCGCAGTCCGCGGGAAACCATGTGCGGCTGGATGCATCTGCCCCGATACATCGACAAGATCCGGCTGCAGCTCGCGGGCCGGCTCGCGCCCGCTTATCAGGGCAATCTCGGCAAGGGTTTCGATGAAGGCTGGCTCAAGGCCGCCGGACTGACGCACGAGCAGTTTGTCGAGGTGGTGCGCAATACCATCACCGACGGCGAGGTGGCGGACTGGGTGTTGAAGCATGTGCATCGCACCGAGGAGGAAAAGGCGGCGCACCGTGCCGGCATGTTCAACTATCCCGCGACGGACGACGCCCGGATGCAGGAGCGACTGGCCTTGCGGAAGAAGGAATCGGGTTTGGAAGACCGGCACGACATCCAGACGTTTGTCGATTACATCGACGCGGATGAGGGGCGAAAGTAGAATGTGGGACCGCCAGAGTTAGTCTGAGAATGGACGCACTGACAAGATTGCAGGAGTGGTACCGAAACCAATGCAACGGCGATTGGGAGCATTCATGGGGCATCAAGATTGGAACTCTGGACAACCCGGGATGGACTATCGATATCGATCCGCACGAAACAGATGTTGAAGATGCACCCTTTTGCGAGCGCAGCTATGGGTTGGATCCAAGCATGAAACCTAACGATGTCGATTGGCTTGTCTGCAAGGTCGAGCAGAACGTTTTTAGCGGGCGAGGCGGACCTCTCCAGTTGACGGAGATGATTGAAGTGTTCCTCGATTGGGCACAGAAAAAGTGCTAGGGGACCGAAGGGATCGCCGGCGTTACGGCCGCTGATAAATAGCTGTCGGCTGCGTGGACGTGGGTTCCTCCTTC
>CAYXDZ010000203.1:0-6413 GCA_964463815.1 uncultured Verrucomicrobiota bacterium
GCGGATAACGCCCGAAGTGACGCGGGTGCGGCGACCAGTCACGATGCGGGGCCTTGTGCTGGGCCATCAGGACGAACGGCTGGGACGGATCGCGATTCTGCTCCAACCATTCGATGGCCTTGTCCGTGATCAGGTCGGAGACGTACCCCTCGAAACGCTTGCGGCTCCCGTCCATCTGGATGAAGTCCGGGTTGTAGTAGCTGCCCTGGCCCGGGAGTATTTCCCAATGATCGAACCCGGTCGGGTTGCTGGTGAGATGCCACTTGCCCACGAGGGCGGTCTGGTAGCCGGACTGTTGCAACGCCTTGGGAAAGGTCCATTGCGAACCGTCGAACTGGTCGCCATTACGGCGGAACCCGTTGACATGGCTGTGCTTGCCGGTGAGGACCGTGGCGCGCGATGGGCCGCAGATCGAATTGGCACAAAAGGAATGGCGAAACAACATGCCCTCGCGGGCCAGCCGGTCGATATGGGGCGTCTGATTAATCTTCGAACCGTAGGCTCCGATCGCCTGGACGGCGTGATCATCCGAGAAGATGAAGAGAATGTTCGGCCGCGAGGCAGCACCTTGAACGTGCCACGTGAATGTGGCCAGGAGCAGGAGCAACAGGGATTTCATGCGGCAAGCCTAGCCCCCACCGCCGACGGGCACAATCCCGGGTTCACGACGGTTCGAAAGGTATCGTCGAATCACCCGAACCTGCCGGAAGGAAGAGTCCTTGACGAAGTCGTGGCGGCGTCAGTTGGGAAGCGCTTCATGGTTGCGCCGTTCGCCGGACCTCGCGCGGAAGACACAAGACTCACCCCGCAAAACCGCCTGAACGCGATACGATCAAACACCACCCGCACCGGTCCCAAAGCCCGCCGCTTTCGCGGTGAGGATCGCCAGGGTGGCGTGGAGGCTTTGGACCGGGCGTAAGCGGAGGGCTTAGACACCTGCCAACCGGCCCGTCGAGTCGCCGAGCCGCTCAATTCCCGTGACGCCCATGCGGTCGGCCATGCTCAGCAGCAGGTTGCTCATCGGCACGCCGCCAAACTTCACGAACCGGCCCGGGGTTACCGTCCCCCCCCCCGCGCCGGCCATGACGACCGGCAGGTTGACGTGGGTGTGCCGGTTGCCGTCCGCGTTGCCGCTGCCATAGACGATCATGGAATTGTGCAGGAGGGACTGGCCGTCCACGTCCTTCGTCGCCTCCATCTTCTCCAGGAACCGGGCGAACTGGGCCATGTACCAGGCGTCGATCTCCGCCACCTTGGCGATCATGTCCTGCTTGTTCTGATGATGCGTGAGGTAGTGGTGGCCCTCCGGAATCTCGATCTCCGGGAAGGCGCGGTTGCTGCCCTCGTTGGCCAGCAGGAAGGTCGCGACACGGGTGGAATCCGTCTCGAAAGCCAGCAGCATCATGTCAAACATGATGGCGATGTGCTCGCGGTAGGAACCGGGAATTCCGGCCGGCGTCGGCTGGCTCGGATCGGGCGTCTCGGGAAAACGCTCCGCACGCTCGATGCGCTGCTCGATGTCCCGCATGTTGGTGAGGTATTGGTCGAGCTTGTCGCGGTCGCGGTGCGTGAGCTGCTTCTGCAACGCCTTCGCGTCCTCCAGCACGAAATCGAGAATCGAACGCTGCTGCTCCCGGCGGAGGGCCAGGCTTTGTGCGCGTTCACCGGGCGCACCGGCTCCAAACAAGCGCTCGAACACGAGGCGCGGATTGGGCTCCGGCGCAACCGGCGTGGTCGGGGAACTCCAGCCCAGGTTGTATTGGTAAGCGCAGGAATATCCCGAGTCGCAATTGCCTGACTTGCGGACGGCGTCGCAGGTCAGTTCCAGCGAGGAGAACCGGGTCAGGTGGCCCACCTGCCGGGCGACGAGCTGGTCAATCGACACGCCTGCCAGAATGTCCGAGCCCGCTGTCTTGCGCACCCGGACGCCCGTGAGGAAGGTGCCGCTCGCGCGGGCATGATCCCCCGCCCCATCGGGACCGGGCGTCGCGTTGACGTGATCGAGGCCGCCCATGATCTGAACCTGGTGCCGCAGCTTCTCCAGCGGCTGCATCGTGCGCGCGAACTGAAAATCCTTCCCTTCACCCGTCGGCCACCAGTTTGGCTGGATCGCGCCATTTGGGAAGTACACATAAGCCATGCGCAGAGGCGCGCCGGAAGGTGTCGTGGCCAGGGCGGCGGGCGTGGCACTGGCACCGGCCTGAAAGGGCCGAAGCGATTCCAGCGAAGGCACGGCGAGGCAGGCGCCCAGCCCGCGCAGGAACGTGCGGCGGTTCAAGCTCCAGTGACGTTCCGCGACAAGGTTCCGAGGGGCGTGGATTGGTTTTTTCATAGGGGTCATTGGCTGGATTGCACGAACTGGTTGGATTCGTTCGCCGACGGCACCGCGGCCAGGTCACCGGCCGCGCGGCGTTTCTGAAAAGGCACCGATTCGATGACGCCCAGCAGCAGCGCGGAGAAGCGGCCGTCCTCCCGTTGCAGGCGGGCCACAATGTCGTCCACCGCCTGCAGATCGTAATAGTCGATGCCGCGACCGAGCGCATAGGTCATGAGCTTCTCGGTCAGGCAGCGGTAAAAATCAAGCCGGCGGTCGTTCGCGAGAATGCGTTTCAACTCCCGGATGTCGGAGAATTTCTCGCCGGTGACCAGCTCACCAGCCGGTTCGACGGGGTGGCCGCGTTCGGTATCCCGCCACATGCCGAGGGCGTTGAAATTTTCCAGCGCCAGCCCGAGCGGGTCCATGCGGTCGTGACAGGATTTGCAGAGCGCGTTGTTGCGGTGCAGTTCGAGGGTTTCGCGCAGCGTGGGCTCGTGGTCTTTGAACGCCTTCTCCGCTTCCTCGAGATCCGGTATGTCGGCCGGCGGCGGCGGCGGCGGTGTGCCGAGAATCTGGTCGAGCAGGAACACGCCACGTTTCACCGGCGAGGTGCGGGTGGGATTCGAGGTCACCACGAGCACGCTGCCCTGGGTCAGCACGCCTCCGCGCGGACTGTCCGGCGGGAGGGCGACCTGGCGCATTTCGTCGCCTGTCACATCGGGCACGCCGTAATGCCTGGCCAGCCGCTCATTGAGGAAGGCGTAATCCGCGTCGATCAGCTCGGCGATGCTGCGGTTTTCTTTGAGCACATGCGCGAAGGTCATCTCCGTTTCCCGGCGCATGGCGCGGCGCAGCTCGCCGTTCAACTCGACGGTTGGGCCACGGCGACGGCGGAAGGAGGCACGAATCTCATCCAGCTCCTGTTTCTGTTCGGGAGTGATTTCTTCGGTCGGAATATCGCGCAAGGCCGTGAACCGCGCCCGAAGCTTCTCCTGCTCGCGATCCTGTCCGGAATCGCGAGCCAGCACGCTGCGCTCGTTGATGCTGATGCCCTCGACATCCCGCGTGTGCAGCCATTGGCCAACGAAGTTTTCGACGAACTGCTCCGAACGGCGGTCGGCGAGCAGACGGTTGACCTGCGCGGGCAGGTTCCGACGCAGCTCTCCGCGCGCGGCGAGGTCGAGCAATTCGCGGTCGGGCATCGTGGACCAGAGAAAATAAGAAAGCCGCGAAGCCAGAGAGTATTCGTCGAGGTTTGGATGCCGACCCTCCAGACCGGCCGGCTCCACGTCCTCGGTACGGAAGAGGAAGCGCGGCGAAGCGAGCACCGCGACCATCGCCCGCGAAACGCCCGACTCAAACGACTTGCCCGGCAGCGAATACTCGGCTTCCGCGATGGCCGCCAATTTCGTCACAGTCCGCTCATCCACCGGCCGCCGGAAGGCACCCGTCGCAAAACGCGCCAGCACTTCGCGGGCGTATTCGCGGCGCTCCGTCGGGTCCGTCGGCGGATCGTCCCGGGTGAAAAAGCGCTCATAGTTGGGCGGATGGATCCAATGCTCCGGTGCGAGCGGTCCTTGCAGCGCCACGGAGCGCAGGCGGAATTCGACGAAGGTCCGCTTTTGGTCCTCAGGCACGAGCGGCTCCAACGTGAACGTCACGACGTGTTCGCCGGCGGGAAGCGTCCGCACAAACTCCGGCGCCACCTTGAAGTCATTCTGCCACTTCTGCTCCTCGACCATCAGCGGCTCGCCATTCAGCGTGAAGGAAAGCTTCGCCCGGCCGGGATCGAAATCGAAACCTCCATCAATCTCCGCATCGACCACCAATCGGTACTCGCCCGCCTGTTCGGTCCGGAAGGTCCGCGACAAGGTCGCCGCCTGGTAAAAGCTCACGTTACGGGCGTCCTGCTTGCCGTCCGCACTCTTGAACTCGGAACCCGCCACCCGTTGCTCGGCCACCTTGCGCGTCACTGTTGGGACAGCCTTCGTCACAATCGTCTCGGCGGCGTCCATGTACTTTTCCAGCAGCAATGGCGAGGTGGTTAGAACATCGCCGATGTTGTCGAAACCGTAACCGGTGTCGTCGGGTGGAAACTCCTCAAAGGCGCGGAATTCGACGCCCATCAAGTCGCGAATCGTGTTCTGGTACTCGACCCGGTTCAAGCGCCGCAAGGTGACGCGGCCGGGGTCGGGGTTTTGTGGGTCGAGCTTAAAGACTTCGCTTTTGACCCAGCGCTCGATGATCGCCAGTTCCTCGGCGGTGGGCCGGTCCTTTTTGGCCGGCGGCATGACTTCCGCGCGCAGGTTGCGCAGGACGTTCAGCCAGAAATCATGATTGGCCGTGCGCTCGGTGTGGGACTTGAAGGCGTCAAAAGCGACGTTGCCCTTGTCCGAACCATCGCCGTGGCAGTCGTAGCAATAATTCTCCAGTAACGGCTGCACCTTCGCGGTGAAGTCCGCCTCCGTGGCGGACGCAACACCGGCCCCGGTGGCCAGGCAGCCAAGCAGGGCGGTCATGAAGTGGCTGGATTGTTTACGCATACGTATGATCGGTCGAACTGGCGTCATGTTGGTGCCACAGCGTAAGACCGGTGGCAAGGCCGCAAAAGGGTCGTGGACGAGATTGTTGCCGGCCCGGTTGCGAAAAAAACGACCGCCCGCTAGCCTGCACCAAATGTCATCCCGCATCCTTCTCAACCGGCAAATGCCCAGGATCTCCCGGCCGGCGCGATCAGCCCTTTGGTTCACCTTGCTGGCCAGTCTTCCTTTGACGCCCGTTGAGGCGGCGACGGTTACGAACAATTTCGTGGCCGGGCAATTCCACGAACTGAATGACAACGGGGCCTGGTCGTGGTTCATGGACGAGCGGTTGCTGGTGGACAACGGCCGGTTGATCGTCGGCTCGGTGCGCGCCAGCGGGCGCTACGAGCACGCGAACCTTCCCGGCTGGGGCAACATCGAACTGGCCATTCTCGACCTCGCTTCCGGCGTGGAGCGGAAGGTGGTGTTGCACGAAAAGTTTGAACAGGACGACCACAACAACCCCGGCCTGCTCAAGTTGGGCGACGGCCGTTATCTGGCCGCGTACTCCAAGCATGGCCAAGAGACAAAGATTTACCTGCGCCGCTCCCTTCGCCCGGGCGATCCGTACGAATGGGGGCCGGCCCAGGAAATCATCACGCCCGGCGTCGGCGGCAGCTTTCGCGGCGACAGCGTCACCTACGCGAATCCTTTCCGGCTTACTTCCGAAAACGACCGGCTGTATCTCTTCCATCGCGGCTTTGCCCTCGACCCCAACTACTTTGTCTCGGACAACGAGGGCCAAACGTGGCGTTACGGCGGGCACCTTTACATCGGCCGCGATGGTTACGCCCCCTACACGAAATACGTTTCCAACGGCCGCGATACGATCCACTTCGTCGCGACTGAGGACCATCCGCGCAACTTCGACAACAGCCTGTACCACGGCTTCATCCGCGGCGGCCGGGTGCATGGCAGCGATGGTGTCGAGCTGGGGACATTGCCGACCGGAACCAACACCCCCTTTCGCGCCTGGAACTTCACCCGTGTTTATCAAGGCGGCCCCACGAACGTCGCCTGGATGAGTGACATCCATCTCGATCGCGACGAACGGCCGGTGATCCTCTTCACCACGCAACGCGACGGGGCCGCTCTGCCGATGGGCGCGGGCGGGCTGGACCACCGCTTTCACTACGCGCGTTGGGACGGTGCAAAGTGGGTGACGCACGAAATCGCCCACGCCGGCACGCGGCTTTACCCTGGCGAGGATGATTACACCGGGCTGGGCGCAATCGATCCGCAGAACCCGAATGTCGTTTACATCTCGACCGACGCCGATCCGGTCACCGGCCGGCCGTTGATCAGCCGGGTGAGTTACCGACGCTTTCACGAACTCTTTCGCGGCGAAACCGCCGACGGCGGCGCGACCTGGCAATGGACCGCGATCACGTCGAATTCTTCGACCGACAACCTCCGCCCGCTCGTCCCGGTCTGGCCGGATGCCCAGGGCCGGACCATCGTCGTCTGGATGCGCGGCGGCTACCGGGTGAATCGCGGCGAATGGACCACCGCCG
>CAYXDZ010000204.1:0-1022 GCA_964463815.1 uncultured Verrucomicrobiota bacterium
CTTACATCAAGCAGGAGGAGCCCCTCAAGGTCGAGTGCCAGCACTTCCTCGATTGCATCAACGAGAGGCGCCAGCCGATCTCCAGCGGGGTGGAAGGGTTGCAACTGGTGCGCATTCTGGAAGCCGCCAGCACGTCCCTGCGGCTCCACGGCGCGGCGGTGCCTTTTCAGTCTTCGGAACCGGGTGATTCGGCGGCTGACCAATCCGGCGCGCCCGGCGCTGCGGGCGGGCCGGTCCCCGCTCCCGCGGATGGTTCCGAAGCCCGCGTGCAATCCGCCGCCTTCTCTGGTTCCTGAACCCACCGCTATGACTCCCTCCTTTCGACCTGGCTCTGTGGCAAGTGCCACGGCCACCATCCGCATTGCTCCCGACGTCAAACTGGGCCGCGGCGTCAAACTGTTCGCCTTCGTCAACCTCTATGGTTGCCAGATCGGCGATGAAACCCGGATCGGCACCTTCGTCGAGATCCAAAAAGGGGCGCACATCGGTGCCCGCTGCAAGATCTCCAGTCACACGTTCATCTGCGAAGGGGTCACCATCGAGGACGAGGTCTTTGTCGGTCACGGCGTGACGTTTGTGAATGACCACTTCCCCCGGGCCACGGCCGCCACGGGTGCTTTGCAAACCGAGGCGGACTGGGTTTGCCAGCGCACCTTGATTAAACGGGGCGCTTCCATCGGTTCGGGTGCCACCCTGCTGGGCGGCATCACCATTGGTGAAAAATCGATCGTTGGTGCGGGCAGCGTGGTGACCAAGGATGTCCCGCCGGGGGTCATCGTCGCCGGCAACCCGGCCCGGGTGTTGCGCTCCGTCGAGCCAGCCGTCCCCGCCTCCTAGCGCCTGACGCCTTACGCATTACCTTGTTTGGTGTTGGAAGTTGGAAGTTGGAAGTTGGATGTTCGCTGTTCGCCGTCCTCATCCTCGGCTCACTGACTCCTGACTACCGGCTCCTGTCTCCTGACCACTGACCACTGACCACTGACCACTGCTTACTGTTTACTGTTTACTGTTCACTTCTCACG
>CAYXDZ010000204.1:1032-3615 GCA_964463815.1 uncultured Verrucomicrobiota bacterium
CGGGTGTTGCGTTCCCTCGAGCCAGCCGTCCCCACCCCTTAAACCTCTGTTCGCTATCCTGATGGCCTCCTGACCACTGACCACTGACCACCGCTTACTCCTTACTGTCTCCTGTTTTCTGTTTTCTGCATGCTGTCTCCCCTCTCACGCTTTCCCCTTCTTAAATGAAAGTTCCCTTCCTTGACCTCCCGCTTCAGCACGCCGCCCTCCTGCCGGAAATCCGCCAGGGGTTCGAAGAAGTCATCGCCTCCTGCGCTTTTGCCGGCGGCCGGTTCGTCGATCAGTTCGACCGCGAATTCGCCGCCTACTGCGAGGCGAAACACTCCTTCGGTGTCGGCAACGGCACCGATGCCCTGTGGGCCGCCTTGCTGGCGGTTGGCGTCCAGCCCGGGGATGAAGTCATCACCGTTTCCTCCACCTTCATGGCCACTGTGGAGGCCATTACTCACTGCGGGGCCCGCCCGGTCTTTGTCGATATCGACGAGGCCACCTACACGATGAACCCCGCCCTCGTCGAGGCGGCCATCACCCCCCGCACCCGCGCCATCGTTCCCGTCCATCTGTTTGGTCAGCCCGCCGACATGGACCCCATTCTGGCCATCGCCCGCCGGCATGGCCTGGCCGTGGTGGAGGATGCCTGCCAGGCTCATGGAGCCCGCTATAAGGGCCGTCCCGTCGGCACGCTCGGCGACATCGGTTGCTTCAGTTTCTATCCCGGCAAGAACCTCGGTGCTTTCGGTGAAGCCGGTGGCGTCGTGACCAATCGCGATGACCTCGCCGATTTTGTCCGCCTCTTCCGGGATCACGGTCAGCGCAAGAAGTATAACCACGTCCTGGATGGCTGGAACGCCCGTATGGACGGGTTGCAGGCTGTGGTGCTCAGCATCAAGCTCAAGCACCTGGACCGGGGCAATGAACTTCGCCGTCAGCACGCCGCCGCTTATCATGAGCTGCTCCGCGAACTCCCCGTCATCCGCCCGGTGGTGGCGGAGTACGCCCGGCCGGTTTTCCACATTTATGCCATCCGGGTTGGGCAGCGCGACGCCGTGCTCGCCGCCATGGGCGAGGCGGGAGTGGCCTGTGGCATTCATTATCCCGTCCCCGTGCATCGGATGAAGGCTTACGAACATCTCGGGGTCCCGGCCGGCTCCCTGCCGGTCGCCGAGCGCTGCGCCGGGGGCTTCCTTTCGCTGCCCATGTTCCCGGACCTGACCGAGGCCCAGATCCGCCGTGTCGCCGGGGCGCTCGCCGAAGTGCTCTCGCAGCTCCCGGCCGCGAAAGCCACCGCCACCGCTTGAAACTCACCCCGCACCGACTTCCGTCTCCCGCTTACCGCTTACCGCTTACCGCTTACTGCCCACTGCTTACTGCTTACTGCTTACTGCTTACTGCCTCCTGTCTCCTGACTCCTGACTTCCGTCTCCCGCTTTCAGCTTTCAGCTTTTGAAACGCTTTCACCTTTTGGCCCGCCCCCTCCGCTCAACATATCTGTGTCCCTCTGCGTCCATCTGTGGTTAACTGAACTGGCTTGATCCTGTTACCCAACTGATTTCCCTTGAACCCCAACCAGCCATCCTCCTCCGGCTTCGCGCTCGGCCCGCGCGAGGTGCTGCTCATCCTCTTCCGCAACAAGTGGAAGATCTTCTTCTGCACCCTGCTCGGCCTGGGCGCGGCGGCGTATTTCTACCAGACCATTGAGCCGCCCTATCAATCCACCGCCAAGCTGATGGTGCGCTACGTGGTGGAAACTTCCGCCGTGACGCCGGAGAGCAGCCTTGATGGCGAGCGCGTTCGCGCCACGACGGGCCGTGGCAATGAAGGCGTCATGGGCAACGAAATTGAGATTCTTACCAGTTGGGATCTCGCGCGGGAAGTGGCGGAAGCCATCGGGCCGGCGGAACTGCTGGGTGAAGACGCCGAAACCAACGCTTTGGCCGCGGCCGCCCAGATCAAGGGCAACCTGGTGCCTGTAGTGGCGCGCAACAGCAACGTCTTGAGCATCACCTATCGCCATCCCCGGGGCGAACTGGTGACGCGGGTGCTGGGCGAAATTGTCAATCGCTACCTCGAAAAGCACCTCCAGACCCACCGTTCGCTGGGCTCCTTTGATCAACTGCAGCGCGATGCCGACCAAATACGCGGGCAGGTGAGAACCACCCGCGAGGAGTTGGCTAACCGGCGCAACGAACTGAATATCACGTCGCTGCCGGCGGCCCGAGCCCTGTTGTCGGATCAGGTGGGCCGCGTCGAGGAGTCCATTGTGGAAACCACGGCCGAGGTGGCGCTTCACGAGGCCCGGATGGCCGCGCTGCGCAGCACGGTCGTCACCAAGTCTCCGGCGACCAACGGCGCGGCTGCGGAGGTGGTATCCTCAGCCCCGGCCCCGGTGCCGGCGGAAGTCCTCGAGGATTACCGCAAGCTGGGTGAGCGCCTGGCGATACACCAGCGCCGCGAGGTCGAATTGACCGGTCAGTTCAGCGCCGAGAATCCGTTGGTCAAGCAGGTTTTGCAACAGATCGCCGAAGTCAAACTCGCCCGCCAGACGCTGGAACAGGACCACCCTGGCCTGCTCGTCGCGGTGGC
>CAYXDZ010000204.1:3715-6411 GCA_964463815.1 uncultured Verrucomicrobiota bacterium
AACTCGCCCGCCAGACGCTGGAACAGGACCACCCTGGCCTGCTCGTCGCGGTGGCCGGCCCGTCTCCCTTGGGGGCTGCGCTTGCCGGTGCCGCCGCCCCCGCGATTGATTGGACCCAGGAGCAGATCAACAAGGCCGGCAATGAGGCCCGCCTCAAAAGCTACCACCAGCGCCTGGAGGCGTTGAAGACGCGCCAAAGAGAGCTCGCCGATGCGGAAAACTCGATCGTGGAACTCGAAACCCGCCTCGCCCAACTGGAACGCGCGCGCGACATGGCGGAAACCAACCTCGAGCGCGCGCGCTCCCACCAGGCGTTGGATCCCAGCAAGATTCCCAACATTAACATCCTCCAAAAACCCTCGGCACCCACCCGGGACGGTTCCCTCCGCCTCAAGTTTGCCGGCGGCGCGGCCGCCATCGGACTGGCGCTCGGCCTGGGTCTGGCCTTTCTCCGTGAACTGGTCTTCGATCAATCCATCCGCACGGCCACGGAGGTCGAGACCCGCCTCCACTTGCCCATGTTCATGTCCATCCCGCTGCTCTCGGATCGCCAGCCGGTGCGCCTGCTCACCAACGGCTCCGGCAAGGCCAAGGGTAAGGGCAAGGGCGACGAAACCGCTTTGGCCCGGCCGGAGCGCGCCCCTTGGGAGGTCAGTCATTTCATCCGCCCCTACAGCGATGCCTTGCGGGATCGCCTGATCATGTATTTTCAACTCAAGAACATTCATCACAAACCCAAGCTCGTGGCGGTGACCAGTTGCAGCGAAGGGGCTGGCACCACCACGCTCGCCGCCAGCCTGGCCGCGTCCCTCTCCGAAACCGGCGATGGCAAGGTGCTGCTCGTGGACATGAACGTCTCCCGCCCGGAAATGCACCCGTTCTTCCGCGGCAACCTGGCCTCCTCCCTGACCGAACTGTTCTCGCCGGGAGCGGCCCCCGCGCATGGCCAGTATGACAATCTTTATCTGGCCACCGGCACCGAACGGAACGGCGAGCTCACGCCGCTGGTGCCTTCCAAGTTTTACGAGATGCTGCCCCGCATGCGGTCGAGTGACTTCGATTACATCATCTTCGACATGCCGGCCGTAAAGCAGACCAGCGCGACCGTCGCGCTCTCCGGTTTCATGGACAAGGTGCTCCTGCTCATCGAGCCCGGTAAAACGAACCGCGACGCCGTCAAACGCGCCACCGAACTCATGCGCCAGCAGCACGCCGACGTCGCGGGCGTCGTCAACCGCCTGCCTGCCAGCGCCATGAAATGGCTCCAGCCCGAGATCGCCTGATCCTGCGTGTGTCGGGCATCTTGCCCGACAGGGCATCGCGTAAGGTAGGGCGGTGCTGTGAAATGAATCAACACATAGTTGACACACGTTCTCACCACATCGCTGACACTGGCTGCCGCCCGCTGCGTGGAGGTGAGCGTAGCGAACCGCAACGCAGCGGGCGGCAGCGCGGTTCAACCGCCGCGGGCATACTTGGCCATCCGAATCGCGCCAGACTCGTTTTCGCGCAATTCGCCGACCAATTCCGGCCCGTAATACACCTCCCAAATCCCAGCCCGTACCGGTTTCAATCCCACGTAATCGCGGACGAACGCTTCCCCGACATACCGCCGCACGCCCTCCCAGTTGATCTGGCCATTGCCTTTGACCCAGCGCCGCTCCCAACCCCGCGGATACGCCCAGGGCCGGGTCCGCTGCGGGCGGCACCGATTCTTCTCAAACCGCTCCGCCGGCGTCTTCATGCCCAGGGCTTCATGCGGCCGCTGCTGGTTATAATGCCGCAGCCAGCGGGAACTGCGTCGTTGCTGGCCCGCACGCGTGCGTTCCGGGTGGACGGCCACTTCCGCCTTGTAAACCCGGTGAAACTGCTCGTGCGCGCCGTTCTCGCACGGTCGGCCCGGAGTGATGAATTCCACCCCAATGCCCAGCTTCACCCACCACGCACTCAAGCGGGTCAACCCCGTGGGGCCCGCCCCGCCAAAGGGGGTGCCATTGTCGCAGCGAATCCGCTCGGGCACCCCATGCGCCTTGAATATCCGCGCAAACTCCCGTTGCGTGACGGCCACCTGCTGCGACGGCAACAGCCGCACGGCCAAAACGTAGCGGCTGTAAAGATCGCGCACCGTCAGCGGCTCCACCCGCTGTCCGTCCGCCGTGCGATACCACCCTTTGAAATCGACGGTCCAAACCTGGTGACACCGGGTGGGAACGTGCAGGCCCTTGCGCACCAGCGTCGGTCCGCGGCGGCGGCGTTTGCGGCCGCGCGCCAGCCCCCAGCGCTTGAGCCACCGGCTGATCGTGGCGGTCGCCGGCGCGCGCTCTTCCCCAAACTTTTGGACCAGCACATGCCGCAACTTGCGCGCGCCCCAGGTGGGATGTTTGAGGCGGGTGCGGCGCACCCGCCGAAGCCACAGCAGCTCCGTTTTGACCGCGTTAAACCAGGGGCGGCGCGATTTGTCCCGCAGGGCGCGCTGGCGGCCCTCGCGATAACGCCGCAACCATTTGTAGGCCGTCTGGCGCGAAATCCCGAACCTTCGGCACAGCACCTTGAGCGGGAGGTTGCGCCGGATGATCTGCCTCACCAAATCGAGGCGCCGCTCAAAAAGACTCGTCTGCTTCCAGGGCATAGGCCCCGGCAGCATGTCAGCGATGTGGTGAGAACAAAGTGTCAACCATGTGGTGATACCGTGCCCT
>CAYXDZ010000205.1:0-6408 GCA_964463815.1 uncultured Verrucomicrobiota bacterium
ATCGCTGAATCGCGCTGGAAGATTCACGGCGCGCAGGCCACCGGCTGTTCGCCCATCTCGGTCGCGCAAAAGGCGGGCCTGGACTTCTTCAAGCCCGTCAAACCCGACACCATCGCCAAGTCGCTCGCGATCGGCACGCCGGCCGATGGTTTCTATGCCCTGCGCGTGATGAAGGAAACCGGCGGTCACGCCGAGGACATCAGCGACGACGAGGTGCGCGAGGGCATCCGGTTGCTCGCCGAATACGAGGGCATCTTCGCCGAGACGGCGGGCGGCGTCACCGTGGGCGTGGCCAAGAAGCTCATTGCCCAGGGGAAGATTCCGGCCGATGATTCCGCCGTTCTTTGCATCACCGGCAATGGTTTGAAGACGATCGACGCCATTCAGAAACACGTCGGAGCGCCGCGCGAGATTCGGCCCAGCCTCCGTGAATTCGAAGCCCTGCTGGCGGCCGGCCCCAAGGCTGCCACCCTCAACACCTGAAATTTATGCCTGTAAACGTCCGCATCCCCACGCCCCTGCGCAAGCTCACGAACAACGACGAGGTTGTCGAAGTCCAGCCCGGCACCATCGGCAGCGCCATTAAGGAGCTGCAAACCCGTTACCCCGGCATCCAGGAACGCCTCGTCGATGAGGCCGGTGCCGTCCGCCGTTTCGTCAACGTCTATGTGAATGAGGAGGACATCCGGTTTCTCAAGAACCAGGACACTCCGCTCAAGGACGGCGACGAAGTCAGCATCATTCCCGCCATCGCCGGAGGTTGATCATGCCCGCCAAAAAGAAGTCTTCCGCACCGGCGAAACAGGCCGTTGAAAACCGCAAACTGTGGCTGATGTATCCGCCGCGGTTGATCCAGACGCCCATCATCTGGGAGCTGGGTCACAAGTTCAATCTGGTGACCAACGTGCGCCAGGCCAGTGTCAACGACGAGATCGGCATCGTCTGCCTCGAACTCTCCGGTCAACGCGCCGACATCAAGTCCGCGATCAAGTGGATGGAGAAAAAAGGCGTCAACGTCGAACCGGTCGAGATCGGGGTCATTGCGGGCTGAGGCAAGGTCGTTTTCCCAAGCCTCACTGGCCTAAGGGGTTGCCGCGATTCGCGGCTTGACCGGGGCGGGTCGGTTGCCTATAAAGCCGCAACTGACCCAAACCAGCGTTGGCCCCAACCCCAACCCAACCCCAGGCCTATGACCAAGCGAGACATTGTGGTGCGCATCAGCGAGGAATCCGGGATGCAACAGCAGAAGGTCCTCGAAATCGTGCAGAAAACCCTCGACTACATCGCCGAAGCGCTGGCGCGCGGCAAGAAAGTCGAGCTTCGCAACTTTGGCGTATTTGAAGTCAAAGTGCGCAAGGCCCGCATCGGCCGCAACCCCAACGCCCCGGAGACGGATGTGCCCATTCCCCGCCGCGCCGTGGTGAAATTCAAGGCCGGCAAGGAAATGCGTGAACTCGTCCTCCGCCTCACGCCCGAAGACGGCCATCCCGTCCCGCCGGTTCCGCCGGTGGCACCCCCGGTGCCTTGAATTGTGGGATCAATTTTTGCCGGGCGCTCGCTTTTTGAGCGGGCGCCCGTTTTCTTTACCGCATGCAACGACTGCCCGGCTTCCGAGATTTCTATCCCGAACCACTGCCCACCAGCGATGTCTGGAGCGCCGACGCGCGTAATTGGTTGTTCGCTCACTGGCGCGAAACCGCCCGCCGCTACGGCTTCCGCGAATACGATGGCCCGCCGCTCGAACCGCTTGAACTCTTCACGCTGAAGAGCGGCGAGGAGATCGTCGGCCAGCTCTACAACTTCGTGGACAAGGGTGAGCGCGCCGTGGCCTTGCGGCCCGAGATGACGCCCACGCTCGCCCGCCTCGTGGCGGACGCGCAACGCCACTACAAGAAGCCGTTCAAGTGGTTCGCCCTGCCGCAGCTCTTTCGTTACGAGAAACAGCAGAAGGGCCGGCTGCGGGAGCACTTCCAGTTCAATGCCGACATCATCGGCGAGGCGAATCCCGGCATCGATGCCGAGTTGATCGCGCTCCTGATTGATTCGCTCCGCGCCACGGGATTGACCGCGGAAGACTTCGTCATCCGCCTCAGCAGTCGCAACGCGTGGCAGCAGTTCTTCGAGCAACGCGGCGGCCGGCCCGAACAGGCCTACGCCTTCTACCAGGCCGTCGACAAATTGGAGCGCGAGCAGGTGGACGTGAGTGTGAAGAAGTTCGCCGAAGTCGGCATCGCCCTTGACGCCGTCAACGAGTTCATCCACTCCGGCCGGCCGACGGAGGAATTGCAGGCCGTGATCGATCAACTCACCGCGCGCGGGTTGGGCGAGTACGTGAAGGTCGATTACCACATCATCCGCGGCCTCGCCTACTACACGGGCGTGGTGTTCGAGGCGTTTGATCGCAAAGGTGAGTTTCGGGCGATTGCCGGCGGCGGCCGTTACGACAACCTCGTAAAGCTCATCAGCGGCGGCAAGGTGGACCTGCCCGCCATCGGCTTCGGCATGGGCGACGTGGTGCTCACCGAGTTGCTCAAGAGCCGCAACAAGCTGCCGACGTTCACCGCCGGCATTGACGTGTTTGTGCTGATCGAAGACGAGTCGTTGCGCGGCGCCTCGCTGGCGGCGATTCAGCAGCTTCGCGCAGCCGGTCGCGCCGTCGAGTTCAGTCCCGGACCCGCGAAAGCCGACAAGCAATTCAAGCGCGCGCTCGAACTGCAGGCGAAGTTCACGCTCCGGCTGGATCAGTCCGACGGCGGCTCGACCTGCTGCCGGGTGAAGAACTTGCAGACGCGGGAAGAGCAGGGCTTGACCCCGGCGGAGTTGGCCGGTTGGGCGCGGACGCTTTGCAGGACGGGTGGCAGCGGGTAGGCGGTGCCCGGTTCAACGGTAGGACCCGACGTAAGGAGTGTTTTCCCGAACGGCTCGTCACCTCATTGCTGCATATCAGGCCTTTCACTGCGGCCCGCGTGAATTGACTTGGACCCCGGCCCGGTTAAAGCTCGCCCAACGTAATGACCGAGCCTTCCTCGAACAATGGCGATGCAATGGAGCGCTTCCGGGCCGCCGCCCGGCGCAAGCTCCGGCTGTCTTTGGGCGTGCATTGGGGCGAGCGGGTGCATGCCTTCGTCCAGTTCTGGGAGATCGTGGTCACGGGTTTCGTCAACAACCGCTGCCCGGTGCGCGCCACGGCCATGGCCTACACCACGTTGCTGGCGCTCATCCCGATGCTCGCGGTGGCCGCCAGTATTTCGACGGGTATCCTGAAGTCCCAGGGCGAAGCGCCCATCGAGTGGGCCATTGATTCCCTCGTCCGCCAGATGGCCCCGGAAGTTGACGAGGCGAGCTTGGAGGCCGCGAATGGGCTGCGCCCGCTGGATGCGTCGGCCGTCGAACCCGGCGGAAGTTCAACCAACGTGGTCAACTTGACCGACGAACAACGCCAGAAGCTCAAGGAGTTGGCCGAAACCGTGGATCGGGACAAGATCGCCCTCTACATCAAGGACTCTCTGAACAACATCGAGAGCGGCTCCCTGGGCGTGAGCGGCATGTTCGGGCTCATCGTGGTGGCCATCATGTTGTTCAGCACCATCGAGGCGACCTTCAACGACATCTGGGGCGTGAGCCGCGGCCGCTCGTGGGTCGCCCGGGTGGTGCAATATTGGGCGACCGTCACGCTCGGGCCGCTGATTCCGATCGTGGTGTTCTCCTTCAATGTGGGTTCGAGTCTCGATTCGGTCCAGGCCTGGATGGACCGCAACCACCTGGGCTTCATCAGCCAGTTTGCCATCGAACGGCTGGCCCCGCTGGCGGTGCTGAGTTTCGGTTTTGCCTTCTTTTACCAGCTTATGCCCAACACCAAGGTGCGCTGGACGGCGGCGCTCGTGGGAGGCGTGACCGGCGGGTTGCTCTGGAACTTGAACAGCCTGCTCAGCGTGTTGTTCGTCTCGAAGGTCGTCACCCAGGCCAAGATTTACGGCAGCCTGGCGATGATCCCGGTTTTCCTCTTCGGTCTCTACCTCTCCTGGCTGATCCTCCTCTTCGGCGCACAGGTTGCCTACGCCTTTCAAAACCGCGTCGCCTATTTGCAGGAAAAGGAGGCGCAGCGCATCAACTTTCTCGGCCGCGAATATCTCGCGCTGCGCATCATGACGCTGATCGCCCAGCGGTTTGATGATTTCAAGGGGAACGCCCCGAGCGTGATCGACATCGCCCATGCGCTGCGGGTTTCCACCCGGCTGGTGGATGAGATCCTCAAGTCGATGGCCGCCGCCGGGCTGGTCATGGAAACGGTGGGCCGCGAAACGGGCCACACCTTGACGCGCCCGCTGGAGAGAATTTCCTGCCATGACATCCTTATGGCGCTGCGCACCGCCCGGGGCGACATTACCGACACCGCCGAGGACACCGCCAAACACGCGGTCGATGCGGTCTTCGCGCAGGTCTTGTCCGCCGAGAAAGCGGTGTCCGCCCGGACCACCCTGCGCCAGTTGGTGGATGAAGCCGGCCCTTCAATGGCACCGGATCCTTCCGTGCCGGCCGCGACCTCCAGACCAGCTTGGTCGATGTAGCTGGCCGCACCCATCCGGCGTCACCGCTTATGATCATTGGCGTTCCCCGTGAAATCAAAGCCGACGAGCACCGCGTCGCCTTGCTCCCTTCTGCCGCCCATCAGCTCGTGCGCCGCGGCCATCAGGTGCTCGTCGAGCGGGGTGCCGGCGTCGGCAGCGGCTATGCCGATGCCGAGTATGAAAAGGCCGGCGCGGAGCTGCTCAATGAGCATGCCGCCATCTTCGCGCGCGCGGAGTTGATCGTGAAGGTAAAGGAGCCCCTCGCCTCTGAGGTGCCGCTGCTGCGTTCCGGGCAGTTGCTGTTCACTTACCTGCACCTCGCGGCCAACCGCGAATTGACCGAAGGCTTGCTGCGTTCGGGCGTCACCGCGCTGGCCTATGAAACCGTCGAAGTGAAGGGCCGCCTGCCGTTGCTCGAACCGATGAGCGAGATCGCCGGCCGCATGAGCATCCTCGTCGGCGGGTATTACCTTGCCAAACACAACGGCGGCAACGGCACCCTGCTCGGCGGGGTGCCCGGCGTGCTGCCGGGGAAGGTGGTCGTCCTCGGCGGCGGCACCTCCGGTATCAATGCCGCGCGCATGGCGCAGGGCCTCGGCGCGGATGTCACCATCTTGGAAGTCGATGTCGAACGGATGCGCTTCCTCGACATCACCCTGCACACCGCGCATACCCTGTATTCGAATGAGGCCCACCTCCTGGAGCTTTTGCCCTCCGTGGATTTGCTCGTTGGAGCCGTGCTGGTGCCTGGCGCGCGCGCGCCGAAGTTGATCAGCCGCCAGATGCTTGAAGTGATGAAACCCGGCAGCGTGCTCGTGGACATTGCGATCGACCAGGGTGGGTGCGCGGAGACGTCCCGCCCGACGACGCATCACGAACCCACCTACGTCGCGGAGGAGGTGATCCACTATTGTGTGGCGAACATGCCGGGAGCCTTCGCCCGTACCGCCACCCAGGCGCTGACCAATGTCACGTATCGCTACATCGAGCTGATCGCCGACCTGGGGCTCGCCGACGCCTGTCAGCAGCAGCCTGCGTTGCTGGGCGGAATCAACATCTGGAACGGCCAGACGACGAGCGCCGCCGTTGCCGGTGCCCACGGGTTGACCGCTGCCAGCCCCCGGTTCTAGCCCCTGCCTCTTTCAGGGCAATCCCCCCATGCTTGCGGCTTGACCTTCCGGGCGGCAATGCAGGGACCGTCAGTCTTCCTTACAGTTCTGTAAATTGTTGCAACCACTTGATATCAGCGAACGAATTCGCTTTTGGCGCCCAATGCGCCGCTTGCTGTGTAAGTGAATCCTGACAGTTCCCCTTTCTTGCCGATCATGCGGCTGAAGTCTTTCCAATCGAATCCATTTTTTCAACATTCAGACAGTCAACCGGTTAAGCCATGGCCTAAGAACATTGCGGCATATCATCCTTTGTGTGGCGCAAATTAAGCTATTATTCAGTTGGGGTTTTTTAATTTTGCATTGCTGTTGCTGCTCAATTGCCATTGTTCGTCCTGCTTAAATTCAGGCCGGCAACTATCTGTTTTGTCCTTAAATGAGACATCGAGCTTAATGGCTGGTCACTTTCCTCCCACCCCGGCATTGTGAGCTTACCGGGTTTGCGTGGGTTCTCCCTCCTTGTTGTCGCGCTTGTTACACGGAGGATTGGTACTTCGTGGGTCGCGGTCTTTTCCTCGCCAGGAGTGTTCCCTTGATTCCTGGTTCGCATTGGCTTCCGTCTTCTGATACCGCTTTTCTGAGCAAGGGGGGAATGCAGGTTGCTATCTCAGCTGTAGACGGTTTGATGGTGCGAATGGTCTAACCCAGGTGCGTTGGTGTAAGCCAGTCCC
>CAYXDZ010000206.1:0-6397 GCA_964463815.1 uncultured Verrucomicrobiota bacterium
CTAATCGCCAGACCGGCGAGGTGCTTCAGCGCTTTGGGAAAAAGGATGCCGCGCTCGGCAATCCCGGGTTCAATGTCCCGAGTCCTTATTTCGCCCTCGCCCTGGCACCCGATCAACGGCTGCGCGTCGTCAATCCCGGCATGCTGCGCGTGGAGACCTACACGCTCGACGGCCGGTTTGTCTCCGCGTGGGGCGAACCCGGCATGCAGATCGACCGCTTCTGCGGCTGCTGCAATCCGGTTTACTTCGCGCTGACGAACGACGGCGACTTCGTCACCAGCGAGAAAGGGCTCGCCCGCATCAACCTCTACACCGCGGAGGGCGGCTTCAAGGGTGCCGTCGCCGGACCGGAAACGCTGGTCACCGACAAGGAACTGGCGAAGAAGGCGTGCCATGATTGCACGGTCGGCGCGGGCTTCGATATCGCGGTCGCGGACAACGGTGACGTGCTCGTGCTGGATCCTTACCGCAAGTTTGTTCGGCGCTTCCAACCAAAGGACCGGTCATGATTGGAACCAATTCCCTGGATCGTCGCGCGTTCCTAAGATCAGGAACCCGTTACGTGTTGCTGGCGGGCCTGGGAGGGTTGGTTGTCGCGGGCGAGAGCAAACGACGTCGACTGGCCAACGACCCCGATTGCATCCGGGTGTGGACCTGCGATGACTGCGCGCAATTCGGCGGCTGTACGAAGCCCAAGGCGGAGGACTTTCGGCAGACGAAGACGAAGGCGCTGGAGTGATGGAGGAAGGGAGAGGGAATTCCGGTCTCCCTGCTTGCTGCGTGCGGTGACCAGCGTCTGTTCCGTTTTCGTTGAGGCTTCATTCTGGGAATGGAGTGGACTCCCCGGGCGCGCCTTCAGTTCGGGACAGGGGCAGTGGGGGCTACAACACAAATCCGGCGGCCATGCCAATGTATGCCTGACCGCCGGATCGGTTTACAACTTCGAACCGGTTACCAGCCGGTTCCGATAACCCAAACGAATTAACTGTCCAACGTCCTTCAGACGCCGGTCCCGTAATTTCGTTCACTGATTTGTTTGCGTCCCTCGCAACGTGCTGCCGTGCTGCCGGCGCTTGGTGGCAGTTTCCCCATCACCACTGACTCCTGCATTTCGCCTCCCGCCTCCGGACAGATCGTTAGGAGCCACAATCCGTCTGCGGAGGGGAACACCCCATGGCGACAGAGCTCCGCCACCCTTAAGGTCTGCCCATGTCAACTATCCTGCTGATCGTGATCCTGTTGCTGTTATTCGGCGGGGGCGGCTACTTCTGGACCCGAAGGGGACGCTGATGATCGCAACCAAGACCACTCTGAAGTCACCCCGACGCACAGCCTTGGTTTCGGGCCTGCCGGTTCGCGAGCCAACCCCGAAGGCCCAGGCGAAAGCGGCCAACAAGCTGCCCCGCGCCGAGCAGATGAGCAACTTCAAGAAGCACTTGGAGGCAAAGGATAGCGGCAACCGGCCAGCTTGAGCCCGACGAATTCTGCCCCCTGCATTTCCTGGTCGAGCCTCTCCTACATCACCAGATCGCGTGCGAACCGATGAAGTCGCTGAGCCTCGCCGCTTACACCGGCAGTTTGGAGACAGAACTCTTCGCGGACAGCCGCTGATCGGCGTTGGGGAGAAAAGTGCGCCCGGCCGGAGCGCGAGGCAAATGGTCACGGCGCACCACCAAAGCCTTTGCGGCATCGACAGACCACGCCCGGGGGTCTATGCAATCTCCATGCGCTGCCTCGTGACGGCCGGACCCACTTATGAACGACTGGATGACGTCCGGCGGCTGACCAATTTTTCCACCGGGCGGCTGGGGATCGAACTCGCCGCTTACCTGACCGCCCGTGGTCATGAAGTGGTCCTGCTCGTGGGCGAACAGGCCACCTGGCCGGGCGAGCGCCACGCAGCCACGGTGGAGTGCTTCAGCACCACGCAGGACTTGCTGGAACGCTTCGAGAGCCTGCAAGGCCCCGCCGTGGACGCGGTTTTTCATGTGGCCGCAGTGAGCGATTTCGCCTTTGGCCGCGCCTGGGAACGCACCGAGTCAGGTGAACTTCGTGAATTGAGGGAAGGCAAACTCTCCACGCGCCAGGGCAACCTGCTGGTCGAACTGGTGCCGACGCCAAAGTTGATCAGCCGTTTGCGCGGCTCCTTTCCCCGCGCCCGGCTGGTCGGCTGGAAGTACGAAGTGGACGGGGACCGCGCGGCGGTGCTCGCCAAGGCGCGGCGGCAACTTTCAGACAACCACACGGATGCCTGCGTGGCCAACGGTCGCGCTTACGGCGAGGGCTTCGGGGTGGTCACCCGGGATGGCGAGGATCAGCACGTCACCGGACGGGAGGAGCTGTTCGCGAGTTTGGAGAAATTGATTGCCCGTTGAAGCCGCCGGGCGGTCGGTGTCGCAGTTTACAATTCCACCGTACGCAGACGCCGCAGGCCCAGCCACAGCGGCACGACCCCTAGCAGGAACGAGATCACCAGGAACGCACCCGCACCGATGACGATGTTTGGCAGCGGCACACCGCCCCCGGTGATCCGCCAGGGAGAGCCGATGGCCAGCAGCGCCACCGAAGCCACGATGTAGAGGAAACTCATCACAAGGCAGAACGTGCCGCCGAAGCCGCTGACGATCTTGCTCGGGTTCTCCTCCTTGAAGTTGGGATACAGCACGCCAAGTCCGACGGCCATGGCCGTGAGCGTGAAAGTCATGACGGTGATGGCGACGGAGAAGAAGAGCGTGCGCTCCAACGGCAGTCGCAACATGTGGCACGAGCTGACGATCAAGGTCAGCGTCACGATCAGCGCGGCGACGAACGCCAGCCAGAACTTGGTGATCACCACGCGATGCAAGCCCAGGGGCGACATGCCGACAATCCAGATGCGTTTGCCCTCCAGAGAAAACTGCGGATACACGAACCGAGTCGTCAGCGTCGCGAGGTTGAGGGAACAGGCGCCGAGGTTCAGGAAGGAGATGAGGAAAATCCAAAACTGGTTGTTCGCGTTCTGCGTGAAATGCCGCAGGTTGAGGATGTAAAGCGCGAGCAGACCAAAGAGAATCAATGTCTGCGCCCATTGCGCGGTGTCGCGCCAGAAGGTCCGGAGATCCTTTACCATCAGCGCGCGGGTGGCCGGGCTGGTGAACCACAGGAGCGCGGCCAGCCGGTCGAGCGGTCCGGCCACGTAGTCAAACGCCCCGACCGCCTTCGGCGCGCGGCGGAACCAGCCCAGGAGGCCGGACACCCCGCCCCGGCTGTTGACAGCGGAGGCGGCCTCATAAAATGGAGAACCCATGCGCGTGAAGATCAGCAGTCCAAAGAATAAGACATGGCTGAGCAGCACCAGGGCGAAAAAGAAGGACGCCATCCGCGCGCCGTCCGCCCAGTTCAAGACGCCGGCGGACAGCCAGTAGCTCGGCAACAACGGGAACTGCACGAAGCGCGTGTTGCTCAACATCTGATCCAGCACATTAAACACCCGGGCTTCGAGTTGTTCGTCGGAGAAATGCTGCGGCTGGGAAAACAAGGCCAGGCTGGCCACCACGACGAGGAGCAGGGCGAAGACACTGATTTGAAAGGAGCGGCGGTCGAAGTAGCGCGCCACCATAACCGCAGCGTAGGAACCGGCGATGCCGGGCAGCAGGATGAACAGCAGCAGAAACACCACGGTGATCGCGTAAAAGTGCCACGGAGCCTCGCGGACCAGTCCGTAGGCCGCGAGCAACGGGGCGATCAAGAACAGGAAGGCCCACGACGCCAGCAGGGTGGATTCGATGAACTTCCAGCGGAAGATCGTGTGCGTCGGAATGGGCAGCGAAAGGAGAAATGACGTTTCCCGATTGCGAAACAGGTTGCTGTAGCCGATGACCAAGTTCGAGATGAGAAGGAGCAGGAAGAGGAACGCGAACATCAGGAACATGAGGCGCTCGGTGAGCAGCGTGCCGAGGCCGGGAAACTGGTTCGCGAATCCCAGCCCGATGTAGAACAACTGGAACGCAATGAAACAGTAGCCGATCACGAAGGCCCCGATGAGGCCCACCAGCAGCCGCGACTGCTGGGCGACCGAGCGCAACCGCCGCCAGGCTTGCAACAGCCAGACGTTCAGCAGGAGGCGCAGGGGCGGAGCAACCGCCGTGGTGGTGCCATTGGCCATCAGTGGGTGCTGGATATGTCCGCCCAATTGACCGGTCCGGCAAGGGGAAAATCGCGGACCCGCCCCACACTTACACCACTTCCACCGGGCACTTCGGCAGCGCATCCAGAAAGGCCTGGCCGTAGCGCTTGTTCAACACCCGGTTGTCGAGCACCACGATAATGCCCTTGTCCGTTTGTGTGCGGATCAAGCGGCCGACGCCCTGCCGGAATTTCAGGATTGCCTCGGGCAGCGAGAAGTCGCCGAACGAATTGCCGCCCTTCGCCTCGATGTCCTCGATGCGCGCCTCAATCAGCGGATGGTCGGGCACTGCAAAGGGCAGCCGCGTGATGATTACGTTGCTCAGCGCGTCGCCCGGCACATCCACGCCCTGCCAGAAACTGTCCGTGCCAAAGAGCACCGAGTCGGTGTCCTGCTTGAATTCCTCGAGCATGGTCGAGCGCGGCATCCCGGTGCCCTGCACGAAGCTCGCGAGCTCCAGTTCGTCGAAGAACGGCTGCATGCGCTCGGCGACTTCCTGCATGAGCTTGAAGTTCGTGAACAACACGAACGCCTTGCCATGCGTGAGACGGAGGAAGTGTTCGATCCACTGGATCAAGGCCTCCTTGTAGCCGGTGTCGCGCGGATCGGGCATCTTGCTGGCGACATACAGTTTCATCTGCTCCTCGTAGTCAAACGGCGAACCAACCTGCAAGCCAGGCACATCGCCCGCACCAACCCGGTTGGCGACGTACGCGAGCGGCGTGAGCCTGGCGGCCTTGAGGGTCTTCTCGTCCTTTCGCGATCGTGGCTTGGCGGTTGTCGCGCGTTCCTCCACCTCCTTGCCCGCTGCGGCGTTGGGCGGTTTCGCGGATGCAGACTCGAGCGCGTTTGCCTTGGTCGCCAGCGTGGCGCTGGTCATGATCACCGAGGTGTCGCTCTCGAAGAGGCGCACGCGCAGATACTCGGCGATATCGATCGGCGCGGCGTTGAGCGCGAGGTTGCGTTGCGCTTTGCCCGTGCGCTCGACCCAATACACCATGTCGTCGCGCTCCTGACTGAGAAACAGGATCAACTCATCGCGCAGCTCGGCGAGCCGGCGATTGCACTCCACGAGTTCCTGGCCGGTGTCGGCATCCTCACTCGTTTTGATCAAGCCGCTGACCGCCTCGCGCAACCGTTGAATCGCCAGTGTCACGGAGTCCTCGACCAGCGCCGGCCGCCGGATGCGCAGCTCGGTCCAGGAACGCTGCTGGTCGCCCCCGAATTTCTTGCCCTCCTGCTTCGCGCGCAAATCCTCGCACGCCAGTTCGACTTTCTCGAAGAATTGCTCACTGCCTTCCAGCAGATCGGCGACGAGCTTGACGCCGGTGCCCTCGCGCAACGTCGCCAGCAGGCCCTTCTGCGTCTTGGGATTCCACAACCGGTTGAGCGCCCAGCGCATCTGTCCGCTGCTCACGCTCAGGCCGACATGTTTCGAAGCAACCTGCTCGACCGTGTGCGCCTCGTCGAAGATCACGAAGTCGTTTTTGAAGAGAATGCCGCCTTCCTGATCCTCGTCCACGCCGCCGAGCAACGTGAAGAAGAGCGTGTGATTCACCACCAGCACGTCAGCGGAGAGGATGCGGTTGCGCGCGCGCTGAAAGAAGCAGACGCCGTTCTGCTTCCCAAACTCGGACTGGAAGCCGCAAATCTTCGGCGAACACATCCCCCGTTCGCTGCACACCTGCGCCCACACCTTCGGGTCCGGCTCAACATCGAAGTCCGACAGGCTGCCGTCCTTCGTCTCCTTCGACCACGCGTAGATGCGCTGGAGTTCGTTGATCTCCGATGACGTGAACAGGCTGTCGGCCTGTTGCATCGCCTTGTGCAGTCGGCGCGAGCACAGGTAATTGCCGCGGCCCTTGAGCATCGTGAAGTTAAACTTTACCGGCAGCACGGCGGCGAGCATCGGGAGATCCTTTTCGACGAGCTGCTCCTGGAGATTGATCGTG
This sequence comes from uncultured Verrucomicrobiota bacterium, assembly GCA_964463815.1. GTDB lineage: Bacteria > Verrucomicrobiota > Verrucomicrobiia > Limisphaerales > RI-55 > RI-55. The sequence continues at coordinate 6,118 of CAYXDZ010000206.1, forward strand.
TGCGTGCTGATGACCGCTTTCTTGCTTTGACCCACCGCGTGGAGAATCGAGGGAATCAAATAGGCCAGGCTCTTGCCGACGCCCGTGCCGGCCTCGACGATCAAGTGTCCGCCCTCCTGCAAAGCCTTCGCGACGGCGACGGCCATCTGCTGTTGCTGCGGGCGGTACTCGAAATTCTTCGCGGCGGACAGCAGGCCGTTCGGAGAAAAGATCGACTCCACCTGCTGCACGAGGTCCGTGCCGCCGGCCTCGGTGGCGGGGTCGAGAAAACTGATCACGC
>CAYXDZ010000207.1:0-6388 GCA_964463815.1 uncultured Verrucomicrobiota bacterium
TGTCGCCGCGCGTTTCGGTGACTTGAAACCAGCGCAGGTTCTTGATGGTTTTGCCCGCCCGCTTGAGCGCCGTGTTGACGGCGTCCTCGATGGACTTGGTGGACGTGCCGGTGAGTTCGATGTGTTTATAGACCTGGTTTTTCATAGATCAAAACGGACGGCCCGCCGGTGGTGGCGAGCGGCGTTCGTGCCGGACCGCGCCAGTTTGGCCGGGAGTTGCGCCGCGAGTTCCTCGGCTGGGTAAGTCCAGATTTCCACCAGCGTCGGATGGTAATGCGGCATGGCCGCGAGTTCGCGCACGGTCATGCGGCGGTGCATCGCGGCCACGATTTCGTGGATGAGTTCGCCGCCTTGCGGACCAACGCACGCGCCTCCTAGGATTTCGCCCGTGGCCGGGTGCGCCAGCAGTTTCACGAAGCCGTCCGTGGCGTCCATGATCAAGGACTTGCCGTGATCGTTGAATGGATACCGGGCGACGAGGACGCGCTGGCCTGCGGCTGTGGCTTGGTATTCGGTCAGGCCCACCGTGGCAATCTGCGGTTCAGTGAAGACGACCTGGGTGAGCAGCCGGTAATCCATCGCCTTCGGCCGACGCGGGTGGAGGAGATTGTGTGCCGCCGTTTCGCCCTGCTGGACCGCGATGTGGACGAGCTCATGCGGACTGGTGCAATCGCCTGCCGCGTAGATGTGCGGCGCGGTGGTGCGCATTCGTTCATCGGTCACAATCCGTCCGCCGTCCATGTCCACTCCGGCCAGATTGAGGCCGAGTGAAGCCGTGTTGGGACTTCGACCCAACGCGAGAAGTATTTCCTCGGCGGCAACGCGCCTGCGCTTGCCCGCCTGCTCGAACTCCACAATTTTCCTCCGCCCTTCGCGCCTGGCGTCGAGCAAGGCCGTGCCGGTGAACAACTGGACGCCGTCGCGACGCAGCGCGGCTTCCAGCGCTTTGGCGGCGTCCGCATCACTGGCGCGCAGGATGTTTTTGCTTCTTTGGATCTGCGTCACCGCCACGTCGAAGCGCGCGAACAGTTGCGCGAGCTCCACGGCCACGCTGCCACCGCCCAGAACGATGAGCGACTTGGGCAACCGCCGGAGGGTGACCGCGTCATCGCTGGTGATGAACCCCGCGTCATTCAGTTGCGGCAGAGGCGGGGCGGACACCACCGAGCCAGTGGTCAAAATGAAGTGCCGGGCCGTCAGCGTCCGCCCTTTGCCGAGGTCCAGCGTGTGCGGATTCAGAAAGCGGGCACGGGCACGGATGAGCGCGAACTTGCTCCCGGTGAGTTGACGCTGGCGGTAGGCGGCAAACTCCCGAATCATGGATTCCTTGCGCGCCATGACTTTTTCCCACTGAAAGGGAACGGACTTCCGCTTCATTCCCCAAAGCTCCGCGCGCTGCGCCAGGTGGCGCACCTCGGCCGCCCAGAGCAGAGCCTTGCTGGGCATGCACCCGCGCAGGATGCACAGTCCGCCCAACTCGCGCCCCCCTTCAACCACGACCGTGCGCAAGCCCGCGTCCGCCGTCGTCCTCGCCGCGGCAAAACCGGCACTCCCGCCGCCGACAACGGCCACGTCGAAAGCAAACCCGGATGGGATTCTCGGTTTCACAGCTTGATGATGTCTCCTTGCACCGGCAGAACTGCTTTGAGTCCATGCCGCCGGCGGATGAGTTCGGCGAGTGGCTCGCGCCCACGTGCCTCGCCATGCACGAGCACGACCTTGGGTTTTGCGGCGGCGAACGAAGCGAGCCATTGCATCAGGCCGCTCTGGCCGGCGTGGGCGCTGAAGCCGTTGAGCGTGTGGATGCGCGCCTTCACGGCGATGGTTTCGCCGTGGATCTTCACGGACTTTGCGCCGTCCACGAGCCGGCGACCCAGCGAGCCTTCGCCTTGGTAGCCGACGATGAGCACGGCGGTTTCGGGCTGCCAGAGACCATGCTTGAGGTGATGAATGATGCGTCCGGCGGTGCACATGCCCGAGCCGGCCATGATGAGGCACGGGCCGGCGGCGTGGTTGAGCTTCATCGAGTCCTCCGGCTTCGGCGTCGGCTTGACGTGGCGCTGGCCGGCGGCGATCTCGCAAGCCCGGCGAAGCGCCTTGGTGTCGTCGTCGAACAGGTCGGGGTGACTCCGGTAAATCTTCGTCGCCGCGATGGCCATCGGGCTGTCGAGATAGACCGGGAAGGGCTTGAGCGTGCCGGCGCAGAACAACTCGTCGAGATGATACAGGATTTGCTGGGTGCGCCCGACGGCAAAGGCCGGCACGAGGATGCGCGCCTTGCGTTTCACGGCGTCCTCGATGATGTCGCGAAACTCGGCGAGCGTTTCCTTCGGGGCTTTGTTGTCGCGGTCGCCGTAGGTGGACTCCATGAACACGAGGTCCGCCCGCTCGAGGCGCGTGGCGTCGCGGATGAGGGCGAGGTTGGCCGGACCGATGTCGCCGGAAAACACGACGATCCGGGTTTTGCCCTTCTCCTGCACGGTTAGTTCGATGGAGGTCGAGCCGAGCATGTGGCCGGCGTTGACGAAACGGGCCTTGATGCCGTCCGCGACGTCCAGCGGCGCTTCGAGTTTCACGGGGCGGAACTGGCGCGTGGTGCGCTCCACGTCGTCGGCGTCGTAGAGCGGCTCGATCTCCGGCCGGCCGGAGCGCGCGCGTTTGCGGTTCTGGCGCGCAATGTCGTAGCTCTGCACCTTGGCGGAGTCGCGCAGGATGAGGCCGGCGAGGTCGATGGTGGCCGGGGTCGCGTGGATCACGCCGTCATATCCCGCCTTGGTCAGGAGCGGCAATCGCCCGCAGTGATCCAGATGCGCGTGCGTCAGCAACACCGCGTCGAGTCGCCTGGGGTCGAGACCTGCGGGGAGAACATTCTTGGCCTCGGTGTTTCTGCCGCCCTGGAACATGCCGAAGTCCACGAGCACGCGGGCGCGATCGGTTTCCAGCAGATAAGCCGAGCCGGTGACTTCGCCGGCCGCGCCGTGGAGGGTGATTTTCATGGAAGGGGTGTGGGTTGGATCAGGGGGTGGGAGATTGGCGGAAATAAGCCTTGTGCGCGTATTCCTGCACCATGCGCTCGGTGTTGAAGAAGGAGGCGTTGAGCGCGATGGCGTGGCGCATGATGCGCAACCAGTCGGCGCGTTCGCGGTGGAACTTGGGCAGGACGGCCTTTTCCAGTTTGGCGTAGAGCGACGGCGCGTCGCACGCCGCCCGCTCTTCGGGGCTGGCGTCGGCGGGGCACTGGTCGCCGATGGCCCAGCCGGTGACGTCCTCGACGCAACCTTCGACCCACCAGCCGTCGAGCACGCTGAGGTTCGGCACGCCGTTGAGGGCGGCCTTCATGCCGCTCGTGCCGGAGGCCTCCTTGGGCGGCTCGGGCGTGTTGAGCCACACATCCACGCCCGCAGTGATCCGCCGCCCCAACTCCCAGTCGTAGTTTTCCAGATACACGAGACGCACCTCGGGCAACAGGGCCTCGCGCGCCTCGACGATCCGCTGGATGAGGTGTTTGCCCTGCTCGTCGCGCGGATGGGCCTTGCCCGCATAGACGATCTGCAGCCCGCCATGTTTGGCGGCGATGCGCTTGAGCCGGCGCGGGTCGCGCAGGAGGAGGTCGGCCCGCTTGTAGGTCGCGGCGCGCCGGGCGAAGCCGAGGGTGAAGGTGTCGGCATCGAACCCGGCCTGGGTGCGCCGGTTGATTTCCTCGATCAACTCCGCCTTGGCGGCAGCATGAGCCTGCCAGAGTTCGTCGTTGGGGAGGTTCACCGCTCCGCGCAGGCTGGCGTTGTCCTCGCGCCAGCCGGGCAGATGGCGGTCGAACAGCGCCGCGATGGACGGCGCGGCCCACGTGGCCAGATGCACGCCGTTGGTGATGTGGTCAATCTGGTAGGGACGGGACGGGTCGCGGGACTGGAGCATCTCGCGGGAGACCTCACCATGCCGCTTCGCCACGCCGTTGACGTAGCCGCTGAGATTCAGCGCCAGATAGGTCATGTTCAGCGTGTCGTCGCAGCAGAACACGTCACGCCGCTCGAAGATTTCGGGACGGCCCAGCACGCGGATGACGTGGTCGAGGGGAAACTTGTCGTGTCCCGCCGGCACGGGCGTGTGCGTGGTGAAGACGCAGCGCTGGCGGATGGCTTTTACGTCGTCATCGTCGAAGCGGTCGCGCCCGAACCAGCGGGCGTGTTCGTCGAGCAGTTCGAGCGCGAGCAGCGCGGCGTGGCCCTCGTTGAGGTGAAAGCGCGGCACGTCGCGATAACCGAGCGCGCGCAGCATCCGCACGCCGCCGATACCCAGCACGATCTCCTGGCAGAGGCGCACATGATCGTCGCCGCCGTAGAGGTGGGCGGTGAGCGCGCGATCCCACTCGGAATTTTCCGGCAGGTCGGTGTCGAGCAGGAACACCGGCACGACGTGCCCGGTCGCGCCCGTGACGTTGAAACGCCAGGCCCGCACGGCCACGCGGCGACCCTCGATGCTCACCTCCGCGCGCGCCGGTTCTTCGCGGCAGGTCTCCTCCACCGGCCACGCCACTGGCGACTCGGACTGCCAGCCGCTCTCATCGAGCGACTGGGCGAAGTAGCCTTGGCGATGCAGGAGCGACACCGCGACCACGGGCAGGCCGAGGTCGGCCGTGGAACGAAGCGTGTCGCCCGCCAGCACGCCGAGGCCGCCGCTGTAGGTCGGCAGGTCGGGTCGCAGCGCGATTTCCATGGAGAAGTAAGCGATGATTTCAGAGGGGTTCATGAGAATATCCTTTCGAGCAAGCTTCGCCGCGCTGGCACTATTGCCGTTGACCGCCACGGTGGTCGTGGAACTTGCATGGCACGTAAATATCGGGGCGGGAACTGGCACGCAAGCGAAGATGCGCACGGTATTGCGCCGTGAGTGGACCGTATCCGCCGGCGCAATGCCCGGCTTCGCTCGCCGCCATCGCCTGAGCCGCGGATGCCGGGGGAGAAACCCGTTGACCGAAGGCCCACGCGGCGATTGCCGGCTGGCCACCGGGCCGGATTGCGGCATACTGGCGCGCATGAACGACCGCCTCGAAACATTCTGGAGTCAATTGCGCCGTGTCCTCGAATACCCGTTGGCGGACCTGGGCGATCATCAGTTGACGCTGACGAGTCTGCTGTTTCTCACAGCGCTGGTGGTGCTGGTGTTCGTGGCGGAATCGCTGCTGCGCCGGCAGTTGATTCGTCGCGTGCTCCAACGCACGTATCTGGCGGCGTCGCTGCAATAAGCCATCGGGCGCATCACGGGCTACCTCTTCATCGCGCTGGGGCTTGATGTCGCGCTGAAGATGGTGGGGATTGACCTCGGCTCGCTGGCGCTGGTGGCGGGCGCGATCGGCGTGGGCATCGGCTTTGGCCTGCAAAACATCATCAACAATTTCGTGAGCGGCATCATCCTGCTGGCCGAGCGGCCCATCGCGCTGGGTGACCGCGTGGAGGTGGACGGCGTGGCCGGGCGGGTCGCGCAGATCAATCTGCGCAGCACGACGGTGGTGACCAACGACAACATCTCCATCATCGTGCCCAACTCGTCGTTCATCAGCGGCAAGGTGGTCAACTGGAGTCACGGCGATTCCAAGGTGCGCCTCCGGTTGCCGGTCGGCGTGGCCTACGGCAGCGACCCGGCACAGGTGAAGCGGGTGTTGTTGGAAGTCGCCGCCGCCAAATCCCAAGTACTTAAGTCCCCAGAGCCGACCGTTTACTTCGACAGTTTTGGGGACAGCGCGCTGAATTTCGAACTGGCCGTCTGGACGTCGGAAATGTTGAGTTCGCCCCGGCGGTTTCGCAGTGACTTGAACTTTGCCATCGAGAAGGCGCTGCGCGAAAACGGCATTCAGATTCCGTTCCCGCAACGCGACCTGCACCTGCGCTCCGGCGCGCTGGTGGTGTCCACCGAACACGGCGAGACGAAGGTGCGGGTGGGGGCGGAAGCCGGCCCGCCCACACCGACCCAGGAATGAGTTGGCCGGCGGCTTACTTCGGCTTGTGGAGGGAGTCAATGTATGCCAGCCAGCGGTGGCCCACCATCACGCGTGCCCGGACCTGGACGGGGGTGAGAGGTTTAACCAGGTAATCATCCGCGCCGGCCGCGAGCGCCTCCTTGATTTCCCCCAGCCGGTTCTGGGTGCTGAACATGACCACATAAACGTAAGGCAGCAGAAAGCCCTGGCGGATGTGGCGACACAACTCCAGCCCCGTGAACCCATCCGGAAAGCGGCGCTCGGTGATGACGAAGCGCGTGGGCCGTTCGAGGAAAACCTCCCACAGCGCCTTGGCGGTCGGGAAGGTGGTGACGTTGAAGCCATCCAACACCAACGAGTCTTGCATTTGCGAGCGCTGGGTTTGGTTGCGGAAGGCGATGTAGATGCCGCGAT